>DAOUWX010000238.1 GCA_030666935.1 Atribacterota bacterium
AGAAAACAGAATAATACTGCGACCCGAAAAATATGATATAGTATATAAAAATAAGGTTTAATCAATCAGTCTGACTATCGGAACGTTAGGAGAAATAATCACCCAGGAGATTAAGAAATGAATAGATCTCATCGATACAGAGTTATTCAATCAAGAAAGACTAATTATTCAGAGCCGATTGTTCTTAAGAAGGGTGAAACAGTCACGATAGGTGAAGAATACAAAGAGAAAGATACGTGGAAAGGTTGGATTTGGTGCGAAACATCAAAAAAGAAATGCTGGGTACCATATCAGATTATTGAAAAACAAGACGAAAGACAGGGAAAGCTAAAAGAGGAATATATAGCTGCCGAGCTGAGCGTTGATAAAGATAATTTAATTGAAGTCGAGAAGGAATTGAATGGCTGGGCGTGGGGAAGAAATGTATATAAAAACGAATACGGATGGGTACCTTTGGAAATCTTAGAAAAAGAGGATCAATAAGCGATAAGAACGGGGATGCTACTCCGGCTGTGCAAGAGAAAGAAGGATTCTTTATTTTGCTTTTATTTTCTGATATTGTATTTGTATAAACCATAAAGGAGGAGAAGAGATGGTTATTCTTCAAGTCATTGGTATTATTATCGGGATACTTGCCCTTTACTTGTTAATTATTACTTTTGCACCCGGCTTTACGGTTCCGGAGCAACCCCTGGAAAAAGCGAAACAACTGCTCAAGAAGGTAGGCGCAAAACCACCCCAATCAAGAAAAGATGTAACTTTTCAAGTCAAAGGCACGTCAATAAGCGCCTGGCTGTATCTGCCTGAGAATCTATCGACTCCTGTTCCCTGTATAATTATGGGAAATGGTTTTGGGGGAACTAAGGGTATGATCATGGAATCTTATGCTCTTCGATATCAGGAAGCCGGATTTGCAGTGCTTGCATTCGATTACCGTCATTTTGGTGAAAGCGAGGGAGAGCCGCGACAGCTGATTTTGATTCCCTACCAGCTGGAAGATTATACAGCAGCGGTCGAGTATGCTCGGGGTCTCAAAGAGATTGATCCGGCAAGGATTGCTCTGTGGGGCACCTCTGCAAGTGGTGGATATGGTATTGTAATCGCGGCAAAAGATAAAAATATCGCCTGTGTATGTGCGCAATGTCCTGGGCTGGACCCTCATGCCTCAGGAGAGATGTTTTTAAAAAAATTAGGCATCGGGCACATTCTCCGTCTGTTTGTTCACGGGCAGCGTGATATGATGAGGTTTCGCTTAGGTCTTTCACCCCATAAAATACCTATTGTTGGGAAACCGGGAAGTATTGCTTTTTTCCCCATTTTAGATGCCTATAACGGCTATAGTAAACTTGCATCGGAGAATTTTATTAACCAAATCTGTGCCCGTGTTATTCTGCGGTCTCATGGATTCAAACCGGTCGAACACCTACAGAACGTTCAATGCCCAATACTGATTCAAATATGCGATCATGACAACTTAGCTCCACTAAGCGCTGACACCGCCAAAAAATTGGAGAAATATGCAGAAGTAGAACACTATCCCATCGGTCATTTTGATATCTATACCGGGAATGATTTCGAAAAGGCAGTAAGTGATCAGCTTGAATTTTTTAAGAAACACCTTCGCAGGAGGAAAAAATCCCAATAAAATCTCATTAAAGGAAAAATATAAAATTATTTAAAGCGAAGAGAGGCTTTATAGATGATTAGTAAAATGAAAATTATTAGTGTAAATTCAAAAAATATCTCCGAATATCAACCGGTATGCTTTTTAAATCCCAAAAACGAAGGCTATCTAAAGAAGTTAAAATGGTTGAAAGAGCGCTTTTCTAAAGGTCTGATAATTAAACTGTTATATCTGGAAAATGAGAAAAAATGCAATGGTTTTATTGAATACATCCCCGGAGAGTATGCCTGGAGAGCGGTTGATGCCAAGGGTTATATGTTCATCCATTGTATCTGGATTTCTCCCAACAAGTACAAGGAAAAGGGATATGGTTCACTCCTGGTAAAAGAATGTATTAAAGATGCCAAGAAGGAAGGAAAATATGGTGTCGCGGTAGTTACCAGTGAAGGTCCGTTTATGGCCGGTAAAGCTCTTTTTTTGAAAAATGGCTTTAAGTCTGTAGCTAAGGCCAAACCTTCCTACGAATTGATGATTAAAGCCATTAAGACCGGACCTCCTTTACCTAAATTCAGGGATTGGGAAAAGCAATTGAGCCAGTATAACGGACTGAATATTATCTATGCTAATCAATGTCCCTGGGTTGCTCGATCCATTAAAGAACTAAGTGAGATCGCTAAGAAAAAAGGTTTAAAATTAGAAATAGTTGAATTAAAAAACGCCAGGCAAGCACAAGATGCACCCTCAATATACACTGCCTTTAACTTAATTTATAATGGAAAACTCTTGGTTGACCATTATATTTCCAGCAGAAGATTTCTAAATATAATTGAGAAGGAATTAAATTAATAGATTAAATCGGTAGCCGCTCTACGTGTCATAGAATATGTTGAATATTTTAAGAGAGTGAAGTATCATATCGTTCCAGGTATTTATGATATAAATTTACCACAGTACAACATGGAACAACGATTCTTTGTTAGGTTTTTATGTCAAATATTAAGACCTCATTTATTTAAAATGTGAAGTTGTGAAGCCTGAACCCAGACACATGGCAGGATAAAGACATTATTGTGTCTATTAGCAGTAGACGAAATAGCAAGCCAGATTAGTTAAAAAAGAGGGGCTAAACTATGTGTAACAAAAAAATATTAATTTTAAGTGCTGTCGTTCTTGTATTTTTATCAGGCGGTTATTTAATTTATCAAAATTTCCAGAAGACCATACCTAAAGAGATATTTTTTGAAACCAAACTAGATGAGGAAGTAAAAATTCAAGCTGACAGAGATACTTACACACCAGAACTGTCTTCAACAGTAGGGATCGGTTTAACTCCAATACACAAACTAAGTAGACATCCGGAAACTGTTAAATTTCATTGGCATACTAACTATGGTTATTTTATAAGTTGGGAACCTCCTGATTATAGAGTTAATCTATTAGGAACAGAAGTTATAAACAATGGAAAAAAAATCTATTGGTCATATCCTTCTAGCGAAATGGATATAAAAAAACCTTCTGTTCAAATCTCTTTAAATATAGAAGATGCACAATCTGGACAGCTTTTGACCGGGTCAAACCTTAAAATAGACTGGGAAAATCGGGATATTGCAAAAGTTAAAAAATGAATCCATTTATTTTAGAGTATATGGCTTACTGCATCGCCTAAAACAACATAAAAGATTTGCTCATTGGTATCACTTAATTTTTTACTTCGCAAAAACTTCTTTTATGCTGGGAACATTAGAATCTACTGCCCTTCGCCCGTTGAAAGTAAGAAACAAAAAGGGGTTGATAAAC
>DAOUWX010000319.1 GCA_030666935.1 Atribacterota bacterium
ATTAATGCAAAAAATGGAGGAGCAGGCTGTCCGATTTGGCTTAAAAATAAAATACGGAGAAGCAGTAAAAGTTAGAATAAAAGAAGGCAAGGAAGATAAAGTAAAAATAGTAAAAATTAATAATAAAGAATATAGAACTCTAACTATTATTCTGGCTTCCGGCGCAGAAGCGAGCAAATTGGAAGTCCCCGGAGAAGAAGAATTAAGGGGGAGAGGAGTTTCTTATTGTGCTACCTGTGATGCTCCATTTTTTAAGGACCGAAAGATAGTAGTAGTTGGTGGAGGGGATACGGCAATTGAGGAAGCTTTATATTTAACTAAATTTGTTCGAGAAGTAACTATTATCCATCGTCGGGATAGATTAAGAGCAACCAAGATATTACAGGAAAGGGTTTTTGCTAATAAAAAAATAAATTTTGCCTGGGATTCAGTAGTAACAAAAATATTAGGCAAGGAAAAAGTAGAAAGCATTTTGATTCAATACAAAAAAACAGGCGAAGAAAAGGAAATTCCTTGCCAGGGTGTTTTTGTTTTTGTAGGGAATGTGCCCAATTCAAAATTTTTATACGAGTTAATAAAATTAGACCAAAAGGGTTATATTTTGACTGATGATAATATGATGACCTCGCAAGAAGGTATCTATGCTTGCGGAGATGTTAGAAAAAAGCTCTTAAGGCAGGTGATTACTGCCTGTGGAGAAGGAGCCACCGCTGCCTTCGCCGCCCAAAAATATATTGAAGAATTAAAAGGTGTTTCCTATAAATAGAAGAAGAGAGGGTTACAAATGAATTTTGGAATATCAACTATGCCGCTTGAAGATTATCAATTAAAATCAAAATTGCCTCTACTCAAAGAGGCAGGGATTAAATATATTGAAGTAAAACCTAAAGAAGGACATTTCAATTACCATGACCCCAAATATCTAGATGAAATGTCTAGGGAATTTACAAAAAATGGAATAAAAGTGATATCAATGCATATGCCTACTCATGGAGCAGATATTTCCTTGACTGAGGAATATGACCGGATATGGTCTGTCCGTGAAGTAGAAAAAACAGCTCTTGCTTTACTAAGATTGGGAGGAGGGATTTTAGTAGTTCATCCGGGAAGTAAAATTAAAGATGAGAAAGCGAGGAAAGAACGACGAAAAAAGAGCGAGCAAAGTCTAGAAGAAATATTAAAATTTTGTGAACACTGGGGGATTAAGATTGCTTTAGAGAATACTTTACCCGGAAAGATTGGTGACAACATACTTGAGATTCTGGAGATAGTAAAAAAATTTAGTTCTAAAAATTTAGGAATTTGTCTGGATACCGGACATTGCAACATAACTTCTTCTCTTTATAATCATAGTGGAGTTGTGGAGTGCTTGCCGGAAATAAAAGATTATTTATGCCATTTACATATCCATGATAATTTGGCAAAGAGCGATGACCATTATCTCCCTTTTGAAGGCAATATAGATTGGAGAAGGTTTGTAAGGGGTTTAAAAGAAATTAATTACCAAGGGGTATTTATGTTTGAATTAAGAAGAAAAACAAACAATGAAGAAATACTCCGAACCATTAAGGAATTGTATCTAAATTTATTTAAGGAAGAAAAAAATGACTGATGAAAAAGGACATCTTTATTGGTTACGCAGAAAATTGCCAGACCAAAGAGTTTTAGAGCGAATGGATTCACTATTAAAAGAACTAAATCTGCATACAGTCTGTGATAGCGCTCTATGTCCTAATCGAGGTGAGTGCTTTAAAAAAGGAACAGCTACTTTTATGATATTGGGAAATATCTGTACGCGAAACTGTAAGTTTTGTGCTGTAGAAAAAGGAAAACCCCTTTCCTTAGATCCGGAGGAACCCTATCATATTGCGCAAGCTGTTAAATATCTAAATCTTAAACATATAGTGGTTACTTCGGTAACCAGGGACGACCTTTCGGATGGCGGAGCAGCACACTTTGCCCAGACCATTATGGAGATTAAAAAGTCGCTTCCTGAAAGCACTATAGAGGTATTAGTCCCTGATTTTGAGGGTTCCTGGAAAGCACTCCAAATAGTAATAGATGCTCAGCCGGAAGTTATAAATCATAATATTGAAACGGTTGCTCGTCTATATAATTTAGTAAGGCCAAAAGCGGTTTATAAACATTCCTTAGAGCTATTAAAGCAGGTTAAAATTAGAGATAAAAAGATTATTTCTAAATCGGGGATTATGGTAGGCTTAGGAGAAGAAAAGGAAGAAGTTATTAATGCGATGAAAGATTTACGAGAAATGAATTGTGATATTTTAACTATAGGTCAGTATTTAAAGCCATCTCCTCACCATTTAAAAGTTAGCGAGTATATTCATCCCGATAAATTTGAAGAATATCAAAATATAGGAATGTCTTTGGGCTTTAAATATGTAGCCTCAGCTCCTTTGGTGCGCAGTTCCTACCATGCCGGTGAAATATTAAAAACTATAACTTAATTGTATAAAAATTTCCTTTTTCTGTAAGCCCTTATTGTAGTGTATAATTATAAAACGAAAAATTAAAAACACAAAACGTAAAACCATAGTTTAAAATTAAAAATTTAAATATATTGTTTTATTTATTGATTTTTATCTTTCTTATTTTGTATACTATATAGCAAAATGAAAAAATGAAGAAGCAAAAACAGAACTTA
>DAOUWX010000175.1 GCA_030666935.1 Atribacterota bacterium
AGAGTTCTCCGGGCACGGAAAATGACTTTGGAATTTTTATTGGCCAATCATCCTCTAGACTGTATGACTTGTGAAAAGAGTGGTGATTGTATTTTAGAGGAGTTAGCTTATAGTTTTGGCATAAAGAAATCTAGATTTGAACAAAACAGAGAACAAATACCTTTAGATGAAACAAATCCTTTTATTGTGAGAGATTTAAATAAGTGCGTTTTATGCGGAAGATGTATCGAAATATGTAATGAAATTCTACAATCTCATGCTATTAATTTTGGGTATCGAAGTTCACAAGTAAAAATTATTGCTGATGAAGATGTTGACCTAAGGCTTACTCAATGTCTTTCCTGTGGTCTGTGTGTAGTAGTTTGTCCGGTTGGTGCTTTAACTGATAAAGCTGCCCAGGGTAAAGGAAGAACCTGGGAATTTGAAAAAGTGAAAACTACCTGTAATTACTGTGGATGCGGATGCAAGTTTGATTTTAATATCAAGGACGGAAAAGTAGTAAAAGTGACTTCTAACCCTGAAAGCATAGTTAACGGAATCCATCTTTGCGTAAAAGGGCGTTTTGGTTATGACTATATTCATCGCGAAGACCGACTGAAAACTCCTTTAATTCGGAAAAATGGAAAATTTGAGAAAGCCAGCTGGGAAGAGGCTTATCAATTAATTAGTAGTAAATTTACTAAGATTAAGAAAGAAAGCGGTAATAATAGCTTAGCAGTCTTGTCTTCTGCCAAATGCACCAATGAAGAGAATTATCTGCTAATGAAATTTGGACGGGCAGTCTTGGGAACGAACAATGTAGATCATTGTGCCCGCTTATGTCATTCGGCAACCGTGGCTGGTTTAGCTCAAGCCTTTGGCAGTGGAGCAATGACTAATTCTATAAAAGAAATCGCTGATGCTTCAGCAATTTATTTAACCGGTTCGAATACGACCGAGAATCATCCAATTATTGCTTTAGAAATCAAAAATGCAGTTACGAAAAATGGCGCAAAATTAATCGTAGCTGATCCTCGGGAAATTGAACTGACTAAATATGCTACTTTATGGTTAAGGCAACGGCCCGGTACAGATGTAGCTTTATTTAATGGATTAATGAATGTGATTATTACTGAAGGGTTGGAAGATAAGGAATTTATTACCGGAAGAACTGAAGGCTATGAAGAGATGAAAAAAACTGTGCTTAAATATACTCCGGATATAGTGGAAAAAATAACGGGCGTTCCTGCCGAAGATATTCGAAAAGCAGCCAGGATTTATGCAACTGCTCCCACTGTTTCTTTAATTTATTCAATGGGAATTACTCAACATACTACCGGAACAGATAATGTATTATCTACTGCTAATATTGCCATGCTAACCGGTAATGTAGGGAAGGAGAGTACCGGCGTTAATCCTTTAAGAGGTCAAAGTAATGTACAGGGAGCTTGTGATTTAGGGGCACTACCTAATGTTTATTCCGGTTACCAAAAAGTTACTGACCCTCAAATTCAAGAAAAATTCTCAAAAGCTTGGGGAGTGGACTTATCTGATAAAGTAGGATTAACCGTAGTAGAGATATTAAATGCTGCTTATGAAGGAAAAATTAAAGGTATATTTATTATGGCAGAAAATCCGGCGATGTCTGAACCGGACCTCAACCATGCTCGGGAGGCATTAAAGAGAACGGAATTTTTAGTCGTTTCGGATATCTTTATGACTGAAACTGCCGAATTTGCCGATGTAATTTTACCGGGAGTTACAATTGCAGAAAAAGACGGCACTCTAACCAATACAGAGAGAAGAGTGCAAAGGGTAAAAAAAGCGATTGAACCGATTAGAGAAGCAAAACAAGAATGGCGGATTATCAGCGAGCTGGCTCAAAAAATGGGTTATAATATGAATTATAATAGTCCGGAAGAAATAATGGAAGAAATTGCTAAACTTACCCCTATCTATGGCGGAATTTCCTATGAACGATTGGAAAAAGATGGATTGCAGTGGCCTTGTATTGATATTGACCATACGGGAACCAAATATCTGCACAAAGGAAAATTCAGCAGAGATAAGGGAAAATTTACAGCAGTAGAATTTAAAGAAGCTGCCGAACTACCCGATAAGGAATATCCGTTACTTTTTACCACCGGACGAGTATTATATCATTTTCATACAGGAACGATAACACGAAGATCTAAAGGTTTAGATGAAATTTGTCCCGAAGCATTTGTGGAAATTAATCCGAGAGATGCGAAAGAATTGAAAATTGAAAATGAAGACATGATAGAAGTAACTTCTCGCCGTGGCAAAATTAAAGCAAAAGCACAAATTACTGAAAAATCTGGAAAGGGAGTTGTTTTTATGAGCTTTCATTTTCATGAAGCGGCTGCTAACTTACTTACCAATGCTGCCCTGGATCCGGTAGCTAAAATTCCCGAATATAAAGTGTGTGCGGTAAAAATAAAGAAAGTATTAATAAAATAATATTTGGAGCACACACGAAGAAGTAAAGGAATTATCTTGTATCTTGTATTTAATACTAACGAACATTCACTATTCACTAACGACTAATTCAATTGGTAAATTGGTGCATCGGTAAATTGGTCAATTGTTTAGTGTAAACCTTAGTGGGGCAGTTAGATAAAGAAAAGAGTATTTATTGTTTTTGCTTTCCTATTTTCTTTTTTTCTCTAGTATCTTTTTTTCTTCGCGTGATACTCGATACGCAATACGCGATACGAATTTATAACTTTATAATCAAGACAGAATGGTATATAATATGAAGATTAAAAAGGGTCAAAAAAACCCCCATTTAACGGCAATTATTTTAGCAGGGGGAAAAAGTAGTAGAATAGGTTCGGGTCAAGATAAAGCAATACTCAAATTAAATGGAAAACGCATTATCGATATAGTAATATCAAAACTTAAGCATATAGCAGGAGATAATATTATTATAGTCGGTCCTCCAGAGAAATACCCCTCTTATAAACAAGTAGTACCAGACCTATTTAACCAAAGAGGTCTCTTGGTGGGCTTGTATTCCGGCTTGAAGGTATCTGCTTCCCGGTACAATTTGGTGGTGGGTTGTGATATGCCTTTTTTAAAGGTGGAGTTGCTTCAATATATGGCGGATAAGACCGATTCTAATGATATAATTATTCCTCGTTATGCTAAAAGTTATGTAGAACCCTTATGTGCTATTTATAGTAAAGCCTGCTTGGAAATTATGAAGAGGAATATTGAATCCGGTATTCTATCGATTAGAAAAGTTTTTCCTTATTTAAAAGTTAAGTATATTGAAGAAAAAGAGATAAAGCGGGTCGATCCGGAGTTAAATTCTTTTTTTAATATTAATTACAAAGAAGACTTTATTGGGGCAGAAAAACTGATAAAAAGAAACAAGTCTAACGATTAAAGGAAGATTAAGTGGAAGAAAAAGGAGCAGGGGTAAATTTAACTCGAATTAAAGGAAACAAGAGAGAAGAAATTTCAGATTTAGTAGCAAGAGAATCTACTTTTACTATCTTGCTAAATAAAAAAAAGTTAGTTACCTTAAATTGCAGTCCCGAAAAATATAAGTTTTTAGGATTGGGTTTTCTCTATACATCAGGTATTTTACAAAAGAAAGAGGATATTATATCTTTAGATGTAAATGAAAAACAGGGTTTAATGGATATAAAAATTAAAGGTGTTTCTTTATCGTTAGATGATATCATTAATAGTAATTTATGGATAGGAAGTTACCAGCAATCAGAAGAACAAAAAGAGACCCCTCTATCTATCTATACTTCTTTAAAAATTTGTAGCAATTTGGTTTATTCTCTTATTTCTGAAATGCAGGAAAGAGCTAATTTTTTTAAATTAACCGGAGGGGTACATAGTTGCGCTTTGGCTGATAAAAATGGGTCTATAATATTATTCAGTGAAGATATAAGCCGTTATAATGTTATTGATAAAATATTAGGAGAGACCTTTGTAAATGACATTACCACTGAAGATAAAATAATATTAACCTCTTGCCGCATAACTTCAGGGATTTTAAGAAAGATTATTATCGGGAAGCTGCCAATAGTTATTTCTCGGGCAGCTCCGACAGATCTTGCTATAAAGTTAGCTCAAATAGTGGGTATAACTCTGATAGGGTTTGTTCGAAGGGAAAGGATGAATATTTATACTCATCCCGAGCGGATAGAAGTTTAATTATTAACATAAGGAGTTGCTAAATAGATTATGCCAGAAGAAGAGATAATTATTGCTATTGATCCGGGAACCAAAAAGTGTGGCTATGCAGTAGTGGATTTTAATTTGAGTGTTTTACAAAGAGAAATTATTTCCACAGAGAAGATAGCTGGGACCATTGAAGATAGTTTAAATATTTATAAGATAGATAAAATTATTTTAGGGAATGGTACTAATTACAAAAACATAGAAAAGAGATTAAAAAATCACTTTCCTGAATTAAAGATAATTCTAATCGAGGAAGAGTTCAGCACTTTAGAGGCGAGAAAAAAATACTTTGAGGCACATCCTCCCCGAGGTATTTCTAAGCTTATTCCTTTATCCTTAAGAGTGCCTCCTTGTCATTATGATGATTTTGTAGCAGTACTTTTAGCAGA
>DAOUWX010000328.1 GCA_030666935.1 Atribacterota bacterium
TCCTTCTCGAGCTGCTCGACAAAGCGAGCCTGCTCCTAGTTCTTCATATTCTTCTAAAGAAGCATTTCTTTTTTCCAGCTGTTGAAAATCCCTTGCCAACCTATTTTTTATTATCCTAACCGGGTGACCGGTTGCCCTTCCCGTAACTATTGTGCTGGTATCTCTGGCAGTAAGTATCTTTTGTTTATAATTCTTATGAACATTACATTCACGGGCTACCAGAAATCTTGTACCTATTTGAAATCCTGAAGCCCCTAACATCCAGGCAGCTGCCAGGCCGCGACCATCGGAAATTCCGCCGGCAGCTAAAACGGGAATATTTATCGCATCTGCTACCTGGGGGATAAGGGACATGGTAGTTAATTCTCCCACATGTCCTCCGGCTTCACCGCCTTCTGCAATTACTGCATCTGCCCCTGCTCTTTCCATTCGTACGGCCAGAGCAACCGAAGGAACTACCGGAAATACTAAAACGTTATTTTCTTTCCACATTTTTATATATTTACCGGGATTACCTGCTCCGGTAATTACTACTTTTACTCCTTCTTCGACAGCTATGTGGGCAATTTCATCAGCATTGGGATTTAAGAGCATAATATTAAGCCCGAAGGGTTTTTCAGTTAACCTCTTTGTTTTACGAATCTCTTCTCTAACCCATTCACCCGGAGCATAACCGGCTGCAATAACTCCAAGAGCACCGGCATTGGATACTGATGAAGCAAGTTCAGCATCGGCTATCCAGGCCATCCCTCCCTGAATAAGAGGGTATTTTATTCCTAAAAGTTCACATATAATTGACTTAAACATTGACGCATCTCCTTAAGCTGATTTTATTTACTAACTGCTATTATAACCTATTATTAAAGGCAAGTATACATAAATTTTAAAAAAGTTAAATCATTATTTGTATCGCATATTGCGTATCGAGTATCGCGCGAAGAAGAGGAAAAAGAAAAATGGGGACAGGCTACTTTTCTATTCCTGTCCCCATTTTTGACATCACTTTTTTAATTGTCTATTTTTACTATTCGTCTAAGAATATTTTAAGGTCATTCTCCACATCGGTTATTCCGGCGATGCTAAACTTTTCTACCAGAACTTTTACTACGTTGGGGGATAAGAATGCCGGTAAGGTCGGTCCTAAATGGATATTTTTTACTCCCAAATAGAGTAAAGCTAATAAAACTATTACCGCTTTTTGCTCATACCAGGCTATATTGTAGGAGATAGGAAGTTTGTTTATATCATCCAAGCCGAATACTTCTTTTAATTTTAGAGCTATTACTGCCAGGGAATAGGAATCATTACACTGGCCTGCATCCAAGACTCTGGGGATACCCCCTATATCACCTAAATCAAGTTTATTGTATCTGTATTTAGCACATCCGGCAGTTAATATTATGGTATTTTTGGGTAAAGCTCGGGCAAATTCTGTATAATATTCACGATTTTTCATCCTGCCGTCACAACCGGCCATAACAAAGAATTTCTTTATAGCCCCGGATTTTACAGCATCAACTACCTTATCAGCCAACCCGATTACCGTATCATGAGCAAATCCTCCGATAATCTCTCCCTTTTCTATTTCTACCGGTGGTTTGCACTTTTTAGCATGAGCTATAACTTTAGAAAAATCTTTTTCTTTCCCTTCTTCTGCTTCCGGAATATGTTTTACTCCGGGAAATCCCACAATACCGGTGGTGTAAACCCTGTCTTTATAAGAATCTTTAGGGGAAACAATACAGTTAGTGGTAAAAAGAACCGGACCATTAAAGCTTTCAATCTCTTCTTTCTGTTTCCACCAGGCGTTTCCATAATTACCTACAAAATGGGAATTCTTTTTAAAGGCAGGATAATAGTTGGCAGGGAGCATCTCACCATGAGTGTATACATCTACTCCGCTCCCTTCGGTCTGTTTCAAAAGTTCTTCCATATCCTTTAAGTCATGGCCGCTGATGAGAATTGCCGGATTATTTCTAACTCCGATACTTACTTTGGTTATCTCCGGACTTCCGTAACTGGAAGTATTGGCTTTATCCAGCAAAGCCATAGCCTCTACTCCAAATTTACCACACTCCAAGACCAAGCCGACCAAATCATCGGTAGAAAGGCTATCATCAGTGGTGGCGGTTAGGGCTTTTTCGATGAACTCAATTATCTTTTCATCTTCATAACCTAAATTCTGGGCATGAACAACATAGGCTGCCATCCCTTTTACTCCATAAACAATAAGCTCTCTTAGAGATCTGACATCCTCATTTTTAGTACTTAAAACTCCTACTTCTCTGGCCTTATCTTCAAATTCTTCTTCTGTATCAGCTTGCCAGATTGCTGCCTCAGGAACCTTGTCTCCGACAGTTCCTCCAGCTTTTTCTAACATTTCTCTTGCTTCATTTTTTAATTTTAATCCTTCTCTGATCCAGGCCACAAAATCGCTTCGGTCAAAATTTGCATTGGTGATAGTGGAAAACA
>DAOUWX010000403.1 GCA_030666935.1 Atribacterota bacterium
ATGGTATTACAAGCTGTTATAGTAATATTTGTGGTAATCAGTGATGAAGTAGTAAAGAGGTTAATTCGCCAAAGGAGGAAAATAGTATAATGTTTGGTGATATTTTTAACGCCCAGTTTGTTGCCTCATCTATCAGAGTAGCTATTCCTTTAGCTTTAGCTGGTTTAGGAGGAGTATTTTCAGAAAGGTCCGGAGTAATTAATATTGGGTTAGAGGGTATGATGTTAACCGGTGCCTTTACGGCAATTGCAGTGACAAATTTTTCCGAAAATCCCTGGGTTGGAGTTTTAGCAGCAATCCTGGTCGGAATTTTACTCGGGCTAATACATGCTATTACATGTGTTACCTTTAAAGCCAATCAAATAGTAAGCGGTGTAGCTATTAATTTATTCGCCAGTGGAATCACTGTATTTTTTAGCTGGCTTTTATTTGGTGAAACCCAAATTATGGTTAAAAGCAATTTGCCAATTTGGGGATTGCCTCTTCCAAGTATCGGAGAAGGCTCAACATTTGTAAGAAATATTATTGTTATGTTTGCTCATCATTCTCCCTTAGTTTATTTAACTATTATAATTTTTATATTGGCGCACTTAATTTTATTTAAAACACCTTTTGGGCTAAGATTAAGATCGGTGGGAGAATACCCTCAGGCCGCTGATACTATGGGAGTAAATATTATTAAAATGAGATATATAGCAGTAATGACCTCAGGGGCACTTGCCGGATTAGCCGGTTCTTTTTTATCTTTGGAACAAGCTCATTTTTTTGTCAAGGAAATAAGTGGAGGCAGGGGCTTTATTGCACTGGCTGCCATGATTTTTGGAAAATGGACTCCTCTTGGAACTGCTGGAGCTGCTCTACTTTTTGGAGTTGGAGAAGCTTTGGCTATGAGATTGCAAGGTGTTCTTGCTATCCCGGTTCAATTTATCCACATGGTTCCATACTTGTTGGCAATTTTCGTATTAGTAAGCGCCATCGGAAGAGCCACCCCTCCGGCAGCAGATGGAATTCCTTATGAAAAGGAAATAGGATAGAAAGTAAAATAAAATTAAGATTAACTCGACCATTAAATATTTTAGGTATATAATATAAGTAATAATATAATTTCCAAAAAAAGGAGAATAATTTAAGCAAATGAAAGATATTGGAAATTTCTTAAGAGAGAGTAGGGAAGCAAGGGGAATTTCATTAATTGAAGTGGAAAAGGATTTAAAGATACGTAAAAAATATTTGCAAGCCCTTGAAGAAGGCAATGTAAATGTAGTTCCCGGTAAAACTTATCTAATTGGATATTTGAGAAATTATAGTAAATATCTGGGTATAGATGATGAAAATATTAATCAGATAATCCAAACCTATAATAATTTAAAAAAACAAAAGGCTGATTTAGAAAAAACTAAAGTAAATAAAGTCTATCTTAAAACGAAAGATAGATCTATATTTGAGAAAAAAAAGTTTTTTCCTCCCATTAAATATATTTATTTAACCAGCTTTGTTCTTATAATCTTTATCGGATTACTTTTATTAAGTAATTCGCTCAGAGAAGCCCAGGATATTCCAGTTCCTTCGCCAGAAATCGGAAACGAAACTGACATAAATATTGAGGAAGAAGCGAACGATATAGATACTTTGGCTGAAGAAATTATTGATTTGGAAGCAGAAGCTATTATTGCAGAATATTCAACTGAGGATAGTGTATTTACTGAAAAATTACCTATTCTAAAATTAATAGCAAGTGACAAAACCTGGGTAAAAATTGTTTCCGAAGATAAAATAATATTTGAGGGAAT
>DAOUWX010000072.1 GCA_030666935.1 Atribacterota bacterium
CCAATTTATGATTTCTCCATCAAGATAAATTTCTCCCTTGGTTATTTCCTCTATGCCGGCAATCATCCTAAGAGTGGACGATTTGCCACAACCCGAGGGTCCTAATATAGCCAAAAGCTCCCCACTTTTAAGAGATAAGTTCAAATCTTTTACGGCTTCTACAGTTCCTTGCACGTAGTACTTGTATACGTTTTTTAATTCTAATTTTTCCACAATTTTGCCTCCTAGAAAATTCTATTTCCCGAAATAGCATCGAAGAAATCAAGTTTCTCCTCTTTAAAATCTACGGATATCTTATCTCCCAAAGACGCTTTAAAGGATTTTTCTTCCCTAATTCTAATAATGGTATTATTCAGCTTAATTGAAATTATATTATAATGTCCTGCAATTTCACTCATGTACACTTCTGTGTTGAGAATTTTCGCATTTTCCTTTTGTTTTAAATAACAATGTAAATCAAAAGGTCTTATCCCAATAATTAATTTCTCTTGATTAATTTTTGATAAAAGCTCATCTGCCAAAGATTTCGATAAAGATATGGATACATTGCCAATCTGGAAAAAATATTGTCCCTCTTTTGCTTTTAAAATTCCTTCGATTAAATTTGTGGGGGGATCTCCCAATAAATTTGCTACAAAAATATTCGCTGGCTTGTTGAAAATCTCTTGCGGGGTACCAATCTGCTGAGTAACTCCTTTATTTAGAATAAGAATTCTATCACCCAGGGAGAGAGCTTCTCTGAAATCGTGGGTTGCATACAGTATATTCATTTTGCGTATATGTTGAATCCTCTTAAATTCTCCCCGCATTTGATATCTTAATTTTGCATCTAAATGAGCTATAGGTTCATCCATTAAATATTCATTTGCTTTTTTTACCAATGACCTGGCTAAAACTGTCCTCTGTTTCTGACCTCCACTGATCATTGAAGGAAATCTTGAAAGGAGTTCTTCAATTTGTAAAACACGAGCAATCTCTTTAATCTTCTTATCGATTTCATCTTTAGGTAGATTTATAGCCTCCAATGGTGAACTAATATTTTTATAAACAGTTAGATGTGGGTAAAGGGCATAATCTTCAAAAACCATAGAAACATTTCTGTCCTTAGGTTCTAAATTGTTTACTAACTTGTTTTTTAGAAATATTTTTCCCTTTGTAACCTCTTCTAACCCGCTGATCAATTTAAGTGTGGTGGTTTTCCCTGCTCCTGAAGGTCCGAGGATAACGAATAGTTCTTCTTCTTCACAGGAAAAATTTAAATTTTTAATAGCTTCATTTTTTCCATAGTTTTTATAGACATTTTCTAATCTTAAAACTTCCATTCTTGCCTCCTAAAATTATTTTGTTAGAACGATTTTTACTTTTTCTGGAAGATCCACTATCTCCAAATCTTTCTCTACGGTAGATTTTTTGAGAAGAAGGATGAATTTCATTTCAGGAGTAAGAGTGAAGGGAAGCCAATGCCATACTCCCGGGGCCAAGAAAAAGGAAGCAGTACCATCTATCCAAAAAGCTTCAATAGAACTTATATCCGGAACATTTTTGTCAGGAGTTGCCGGAGCTAAACAGAAAATACCAACTCCTGATGTGGGTATAAAGGTCTCTAATGCGTATTTATGCCGTTCAATCTTATCCAGTGTAAATTCTCTTTCCTTTCTTTTGATTTCTAAAAATCCTACTGTACCCTCTTCGCCTAACTGTGAAATATCAGCTACATTATGCCAGTAATTATGATTTTCTGAAAAGGTGGCAGGAGATTCTTTAAATGAGGGAACTACTATAGTGCCAAACTTGGTGAAATTCTCCGTTGTGGGATATTTTACTTTAATTTCCATTTCTTTTCCTCCTAATTTCTCCTGATTTTTAGAATTATTGGGTATATTAGTAATGTTGTTAATTAAAAACGCTTTAAAACACAACAGTGTATTTTATTTTTAGCTGAGTTATTTAAAATTTTTTTCTTTTTAATTTATGTTAGATATCTAAAAAAGTTAAAAATTGTAATATTTATATATATTTATTTAATAAACTGTATATTTTTCAATTTACTTGTTTTTCATCCTTTGTATATATCTATTTTTTATTACGACATATCCTAAAAAAATCTTTTTTTCAAAATATAGTTAAAAAAAAGTTATTTTTATCACAATTTTATTTAATAATACCACAAAAAAAATAAAATATAAAGTGTATGTTAATTTAAAACAACAAAGCTTTCAATTATATAGATTTTGCATTTTTAAGCAGATACTTTTCAGCTTTTGTCGACCACAAACCATTATTCTTCTTTACTATCTTCGCCAATTGAGTAAATAAGGGATCGGTCTTTCCTTTCTTCTTAAAATCAGAAATTGCAGTAAGTTCCATCTCAATATTGGTATAGATCAACTTTTTGCTGCCAGATATTTTAGGAAGATTTAAAGTAGTGTTAACCACACTGTTTAATCCACCGATATGAGTAATCATAGCAGCTGGATTTATAAGATTTTTTTCCATCATCTGCAGGGATTCAATCATGTCCTGAGTATTCCCACCACTCGTTCCTACAATATGAGTCGACATATAATGTACATTATAAAAATTAAACATTGCCGAAAATTTCGGGTCAGTTGGACCTGCAAAAAAGTTCAAACAGCCATATTTAGCTAAAATTCTATCACCCTGCTCTACAACTTCTTTTACCGGTGCAAAAATAAATACATCATTGTATTTTTTACCTCGAGTTATTGAAATAAGATATTCTTCCGGATTTTCTATATTTTCAATATTTATATATTTTAGCTCAACCCCTCTCTTTCGAGCTTCTTCTGGAGTATGGAGTGAGGATGCCCTTTTTAATCTCAACTCATCAATATCAGTAACAACCAGTAGCTTAGGTTTTCTGTCACAGTGTATAGCATAATCTATTGCTCCAAGACCCATCGGTCCTGCTCCGGCTAAAATTGCCATATTACCATTTTTTACTATTCCCATATTATGAATATATTTACCCTGAACTGTATGATAAGTCGCGTGAAAAGCTCCGATTATGCAAGACATCGGCTCCGCTAAAGACCCAGCGTAAAAGGCTTCTCCTTTATATTCTAATAAACAATCCATCTCCATCACTTCATTGGGGATAATTATATAAGTGGCATCACCACCTATATAAGGATAAGAATATCCGGGAGCATGAAGACTCCCTTTATAATTTAGAGCAGTTTGGATAGCAAACTTCTGGCCTGATTTAAATTTATGTCGCCACTTTTTACCCACCTCTATAATTTCACCACAAAATTCATGACCGATTATAACCGGATTATCTGCTATATCGGTTGGCACTCTCTTATGATTAGTTCCCTGTATAGCTGCTTTGTAAGAAGACATACAGAGACTGTCTGAAATAATATGAGCCAGTATCTCGTCATCCTTCATAGAGGGAAGTTTAAACTCCTCCAACCTCAAATCATTTTTTCCATATAATCTTACTGCTTTTGTCTTCATTATCATCGCTTCCTAAAATTAAAATAATTTATTTCAGCATTACCTGGCCGCCGGTTACCGGAATAGCCTGACCAGTTTCATACTTTTGATCGATTAGATAATAAATTACTTTTATCACATCTTTACCGGTACAGCCTCTCTTCATGGGAACCTTTGACTCATAAAATCTCTTCACATCTTCAATAGTTTTTGCACCCGGTACTTTTCCAGTCCTAAGATATTGAACAAAAAGTCCATTTTTTGGATCAGCCCAAAGAGGACCTTCAAAAAAGTTTCCCGGACAAACAGAATTTACTTTTATGTTGTCATCAATAAGTTCTAAAGCAAAGCTCTGAGTAAGACCTAAGCCTCCAAACTTACTCCCTGCATAAGCACTGTTTTTATTAGAACCTTTAAGCCCGGATTTCGAGTTGATCTGAATAATATCGGTAAAATATTTTTTACTGGGTATATTTTGAAGCGCCATAACTTTAGAGGCATGTTTTGTGCAAAGAAAGTAGCCTATATAGTTTACATTAGTTACAAAATTAAAGGTGACAAGATCCATTTCCTTTACACTACCTGCCTTTAGTACCCCTGCATTACTTATAAAAATATCGATACCACCAGCTTTTACAATAATCTCATATATCATTTTCTTAACAGAATCTTCATCCGTCACATCTACTTTTATTGCTAACGCTGTCTTTCTTTTATATTTAATATTTAGCTCCTCTGCCAGCCGGTTAGCGCTTTTAATATTAATATCGGCAATAAATACCAGGCATCCTGATTTTGTTAACTCTCGCACTATGTTCTCTCCAAAACCCTGAGCCCCTCCGGTCACTACTGCTATTTTATTTTTCACTATATTATTCCTATTTGATTTTCCATTATTACGACACTCTTCCGAACTTCGATCGTAGCCACTATCTGTTATTATCTTTGAATTTTTTTTATCTATGCAATCTTGAGCTTCGGTGGGCTCAGATTTAATTTTTATATTTTTTAAGGCGTCTTCAAAATTATTTTTTATATTAATCGCATTATCATAAGATTCTCCTAAGCAAAAGATACCAATATTTTCAAGAATTACAATCTTTGGTTTTTGTTTATATTTCTTAATATAATCTTTGAACTTATCAATTGTATAAGAAATTATTTTTTCTTCGAGTTGTTCCTTATTGAGTAAATTTTGGTTTTTTACTCCTTTCAAATAAAGGGGCAAAGTCTCTTCTGATCTAATTTTATCAAAAGCAAAACCCACTTTCTTTGAATCACCTTCAAATATACTAATATTACCTTTCTCACCATCAAAGGTTAGCCCGCGTAAAAGCGGGGCAATTGTTTCTATATAAATATTTTTCATCTTTCTCCTCCGAGAAACACATTAAAAAATTATTTAAAAATTTATTTCTTGGTAAACAAGTTCAGGATGTCGACTATCTATTCTACTGCCAATTTCGCTATATATCACAATCCGCTCTTTAAGTGATTTACCTTTTAAGGGATTTCTATTATTAAATAAAGCATATTTTTCATCATAATTTGTCAGTTTTTCATGGGCGATAAGAGCCCAGGTTGCTTCAATTAGATGAGCAAACTCCGGTCTCAGAATTATGACATAATTAAAAGATTGTCGTGGACTGTTTATATCCACACCGCTTATTTCCATAAGTTCATATTTTTTACAGAGTCTTTGCAAACGTAAAAGCTGTTTAAGGGTATTGCGTTGTGGCATATAAGTAATTGCCTTAAAACCTATTTTCTTTAATTCGGGAATCAGTTCCTCTAAAAAATCATCCTCAAACTTTTCAGCCTTCTTATCACCTGTGGGTGAATCAGTCACATCTCCTAAATAAGCATAGGCAGGGATAGCATTTATAGAATTACTGAATTTTACAGCCTCATATACAGATATGCACTCATCATAATCAGGTTGAATAAAAATTTTATCTAAAAAGAAGCTTTTTAATATTCCTAAAAGGTCGTATAAATAAAATTGATTATTTTCATCTAAGAGAAATTTTTTAATCTTTTCGGAAAGCACTATATCAAGATTATCTTTTAAAAATGAAATAAGTTTTTCCCCTTTTCCCGTTTTTTGAATAATTTTCCTAACAAAGGCATAAAGAATATGACGTTCGGTAATGCTCCCGCCTTCTTTTGCCCGGGAAATATTGTAAATCTCTTTATTAAAATCAATCTCTTCCATTCCGTAATTTTTAATTAAATTATTTAGTTTAGCCAGTATTTTTTTATTTCTCTTATTCCGGGCAATCTGTATTGGATTTAAAAATTGTTTTACTTCCGGTAACTTTGATTCAGAAACACCGTGAATAGCAATATAACCTATATTTTTAGAATCCGGATTATTCAGTTTTCTTCCTTCAACTATAGTCCCGGAAAAATTTACCCGTAATTCAAATCCTACAGCAGAAGCAATACCAATTATCTTACAAGCCTCTATCAACTCCTTACAACCGGAAACAGAATCATGATCCATAATCCCCACCGCCTGAAGACCAGCCTTCCAGGCTAAATAAGCAGTCATTGAAGGTGAATAAGGGCTAAAAGAATAGATAGTATGCACATGATTATTCACTTCTTCTGTTTTTTTGAACCGTTCTTCTTCTGTTCCTATTTCTATTAATTGATAGATTTTTTCTAATCCAAAAAGCCTGGACTTTTTATTACTGCTATTTAATTCTTGAATAATTTTATCCTTCATTTTTTTATCCCGAATTGATTTCAATCTTCAATAAAATCTTATACCGCAAATTTATTTCTCCTTATCTGCTCAGTTGTAGACTGATCGGTTGTAACTTGATGTCCGTCTAAGAGATAAAGACGTTCATGAATTGCATCGATAATCCACTCTTTTTGCGGGAAGAAACTTGATTCCATCTCTGCCGCCGGAGTAATCCAGTTACGGGAACCGACTACAACTACCGGGCCATCAAGATAGTCAAATACAAATTGGCTAATATTGGAAGCAATGGTATGGAGAAAAGAACCACGTTCACAGGCATCAGAGACAAGTATTAATTTCCCGGTCTTCTTTACAGAATCAATAATCAGATCATAGTTTAGGGGATTAATAAATCTCAAGTCGATTACTTCTGCTGAAACTTTATATTTCTTTTCAAGCTCTTCTGCAGCTTCCATCCCCTTATAAAGAGCTGCACCTACAGTAAGAATAGTAATATCTTTTCCTTCTTTCCTGATTACTGGCTCACCTTCCGGTACTTGGTAATAATCTTCGGGAACTCCGGTAGAAACAAATAATTCTCCTGTATCGTAAAGTCTTTGGCTTTCAAAAAATACTACCGGGTCTGTTCCGCATAAGGCGAGATTTAACATTCCTTTGGCATCATAGGGGGTGGCTGGAAACATTACTTTAAGGCCGGGGATGTGAGCAAGCAGGCTAGTCCAGTCTTGAGAATGCTGGGCACCATATTTATTTCCTACTGATACGCGAATGGTAAGGGGCATAGTAAGAAGACCTGCCGACATTGACTGCCATTTGGAGACTTGATTGAAAAGTTCATCTCCTGCCCGTCCGATAAAATCGCTATACATAAGCTCTACCACCACACGGCCACCACACAAAGCATACCCTACACCTGATCCCACAATGGCTCCTTCAGAAATAGGTGTATTGAATAAACGATGATAGGGAAGAGCTTCGGTTAAACCTCTATACACAGCAAACGCCCCACCCCAGTCACGGTTTTCTTCTCCGTAGGCCACCATAGTCGGATCTTCATGAAAACGATAGAGCATGGCTTCAAAGAGGGCATCACGATAGGTAAAGACTTTTACTTTGGGGTGAGCTTTACCATTTTCATCTAAAGCAAAACGATATTTATGAGTAAGTGATCTAACCCGGGGATTATCTTCTTGGGGGATAAGGACTTCCGGTGTTCGATCTTCCATCCTATCTTTAAACTGATTGGAAAACATTACCGTTTCAATAAAATCAGGGTTGATCCTGGGCGAGATTTCAAGAGAGGCTGCTAACCTTAAGGTTTTAGTAATTTTCAAGGTTACTTCCTGTTTTAAGGCATTTACTTTGTTAGAGGTTATAATTTTATTTTTCTTAAGGTAATCTTCATATCCCTTGATACAATCGGTCTCCTGCCAGGCAGAAATTTCTTCTTTGGTTCTATAAGATGAGGCATCTGAGGGTGAATGCCCTGAAATTCGATAAGTTATAGTATCCAGAAGAACAGGACCATTCCCTTTGAGAAGAATTTTTTTCTTTCTTTGTATAGCCTCGGCTACTGCCAAAGGATTATAACCGTCAATTCTTTCGGAGTGTAAATTTTCCGGGTTTACCCCGGCTCCTACCCGGGCAAGAATTTTATAACCCATAGTTTCACTTAAGGTTTGACCTCCCATGCCGTAGAAATTATTAAAGAAATTAAATAGGATAGGAGGAGTACCTCCGATATCTTTATCCCAAAGTGTACGGTATTGATCCATTGCGGCCAACATCATTGCTTCCCAGACCGGACCACAACCCATGGAACCATCACCGATATTACAGACTACCATACCGGGCTTTCGATTAATCCTTTTAAAGAGAGCAGCACCTACTGAAATATCCGCTGCTCCTCCTACAATAGCATTATTGGGCATACTGCCAAAAGGTGCAAAAAAAACATGCATCGAGCCACCCAAACCTCTATTAAAACCGTTAGCCCGTCCAAATACCTCTGCCAGAACTCCGTATAGTACAAAATCTTGAGCAAGTGATTTAATATTACCTTTA
>DAOUWX010000227.1 GCA_030666935.1 Atribacterota bacterium
CAAAAATATATAATTTCTCATTTCTAATATTTTTCTAATAAGTAAATAATATTATTATTCAACTAATTATTGGTTAAATACTCTGAAAAATATTAAGTCTATATTTTTTAGGTAAATTTGATAATCAAAGTACTCTTCTATCTCTGATTTTGTTAAATATTGACCTACTTCCAGATCTTCCGATAAAAGTTTTTTAAACTCGGCTTGACCCTGCCAAACCTGCATTGAAATCCCCTGCACTATTCTATAGGCTTCCTCTCGAGAAAGACCTTTTTCGGTAAGGTCTAACATTATCTTTTGAGAAAATATCAGACCTTTGGTTTTTTCTATATTTTCTTTCATTCGCTCGGGATAAATATTCAAATTAGAAATAAGATTAGTGAATTTTTGTAACATGTAATCAATTAAAATATTACTATCAGGAAGAATAATTCGCTCTGCGGAGGAATGGGAAATATCTCTCTCGTGCCATAGATTTACATTTTCCAGAGCAGTCATGGCATTAGTTCTAACTACTCGGGAAAGTCCGCAAATTCTCTCAGAAATTATGGGGTTTCTTTTGTGAGGCATTGCCGAGGAACCTTTCTGCCCTTTAGCAAATTTTTCTTCTACTTCATAGATTTCAGTCCTCTGCATTCCTCTAATTTCTGTGGCAAATTTCTCTAAAGAGCTGGCAATTACAGCTAAAGTACTTAAATAATATGCATGTCGGTCTCTTTGAATAATTTGATTAGTAATCTTAGCCGGTTTTAGGCCTAATCCTACGCAAACATATTCCTCGACATATGGATCAATGTGGGCAAAGGTACCTACTGCTCCTGATATCTTTCCGTAGCTTATCTCTTCCTGCACCCTCTTCATCCTCTCTAGATTCCTCTGCATTTCGGAAAACCATAAAGCCATTTTAAAACCAAAAGTAATCGGTTCGGCATGGACTCCATGAGTTCTTCCCATCATCAAAGTATATTTATGCTCCAATGCTCTTTCTTTTAAGATCTCTATCAAATTTTTAATATCTTCCACAATTATCTCAGCAGACTGTTTTAACACCAAAGCTAAAGAAGTATCTAATACATCAGAAGAGGTTAAACCTTGATGGAAATATCGTGAATACTCCCTCAAATTTTCCCCGACAGCAGTGGTAAAAGCCAATACATCGTGTCGAGTCACTTTTTCTATTTCCTGAATACGGTCTATAGAATATCTGGCTTTTTTTCTGATATTTTCAATAGCTTCTTGGTTTATCTTTCCCAGTTCAAATAAAGCTTCACAGACTAAAAGCTCTATTTTTAACCATGTTTTATATTTATTTTCCTCTTCCCAGATATTTTTCATAATTGGGAGAGAATATCTATCAATCATTGATATCACCTCTTTATTAGTCGTTAGTGAATAGTGAATAGTCGTTAGTTAAGAAAATACAAAAAATGCTAAAGATACGAGATACGAATTTGGCTTCTTCCTTCTAATTTATTAACCAATTAACTATATAATTAATTAACTTTAATCATTTATTTAAATACTTTTTCTCGAATAATAGTTTGACTTCTTTTTGGACCAACAGATACTATAACTACTTTGGTTTTGACTAATTCTTCTATTCGGCGAATATATGCTTTCAATTGCTGGGGAAGGTCTACGTATTTAGTTATCTGGGAAATATCTCCTTTCCATCCTTTCATCTCTTCATATACCGGAATACAGTTCTCTAAGATCTCTAAATTAACCGGAAATTCTTTTATTGTTTCTCCATTATATTTATAAGAAGTACATATTTTGATCTTATCAAAATCACTTAGAACATCTATTTTAGTTAGAACCATGCTATCCATCCCATTAATTCTGACTGCATAGTTTACTAATATTGCGTCAAACCAACCACATCTTCGAGGCCTTCCGGTAGTTGCCCCAAATTCTCCCCCTTTTTGACGGGTATATTCTTCCAATTCCCCTTGCATTTCCGTAGGGAAAGGACCTCTCCCTACTCGGGTAGTATAAGCTTTAGTTATTCCCATAACTCTGTCTATTTTAGTAGGACCAACGCCTGTTCCAATGCAGGCCCCGCCCGCTATTGGATTAGAGGAAGTTACGTAAGGAAAAGTTCCATGGTCAACATCCAAGAGAGTCCCTTGAGCACCTTCAAATAATATTTTTTTATCTTCATTAATTGCTTGATTCAGGTATAGGGAAACATCTGTCACGTATTTTTTTAATAATTGACTATATTTCATATATTTTTTTAAAATGTCCTTCTTTTCCTGATTAGATATTTTAAGCCCATATAATTTTTCAAAAATAGCATTCTTTTCGTTTAGGTTATTTTCTAATTTTTTTAGTAAAAACTTTTCATCAATTAAATCAATCATTCTTATCCCTGTGCGGGCAATTTTATCTGCATAGGCTGGACCAATACCTCTTTTAGTTGTACCTATTTTATCTTTTCCTCTTTTCCTTTCTTTTATCTCATCCAAGGTTTTATGATAAGGTAAGACAACATGGGCTTTAAAATCTATGAATAGATTGTCATCGATTTCTATGTTTTTTTTCCTTAAATTTTCTATTTCCTGCAATAAAGACTCCGGATCTATTACCACTCCGTTACCGATAAGACATTTTACCCTTTCATGTAAGATACCAGAAGGTATAAGATGAAAGATATATTGTTCATCTCCCTTTACTACTGTATGACCCGCATTACAACCCCCTTGATATCTAACAATAATATCTGCGTTCTCGGAAAGCAGATCAGTTATTTTACCCTTTCCTTCATCTCCCCATTGAGATCCAACTACTACTAATGTAGACATTTGTTTTTACCCATCATCCTTTCATATTTTCTAGATGTTATAATTTATTTATTATTTGCACTTCTTACCATATCAAGCGAAAAACACAAAACCATAATTCAAAACTCAAAACTTTTTTCTTTAATTTTAAATTTTGAGCTATGGCTATGCGTTTTGCACTTTTCGTTTCTAAATTCATATTATATACTAACTTAGCTCCTGTACTCTGTTTTCTTCTTTCCTAACTCTACGCTGTACGCTATCTTTCTTCACGCGATACGCGATACTCGATACGCGATACGAACTTATTCTGGTTCCTAAATTCTGTCTTCCTCTTCCCTAACTATACGCTCTACGCTAAACGCTATCCGCTATTTTTTATTCCCATTCGATCGTTGCTGGTGGTTTTGAACTTATATCGTAAACCACACGGTTAATTCCTTTAACCTCGTTGATAATTCTATTAGATATCTCTCCTAATATCTTATATGAAATTTTCGCCCAATCAGCGGTCATACCATCACTACTGTTTACAATCCTTAAAGCAAGAACAAAGTCATAGGTTCGAATATCTCCCATCACTCCCACTGTCTTTATAGGAAGCAGGATACCAAAAGATTGCCAGACCTTTTTATATAAGTTATTCTTTTTTATTTCCTGATTAATTATCTCATCTGCTTCCCGTAAAATATCTAATTTTTCTTTATCAACTGAACCAATTACTCTTATAGATAATCCCGGCCCAGGGAAAGGTTGTCTCCAGATTACCTCTTCAGGAAACTTTAGTTTTTTCGCAACTTTCCTCACTTCATCCTTAAAGAGATATTTTAAAGGCTCCAGGACTTTAAGTTTCATTTCTTCAGGCAATCCACCTACATTATGGTGAGACTTAATCTTTGAAGAAGGACCTTCTAAGGAAATACTTTCTATTACATCAGGATAGAGAGTCCCTTGTAATAAATATTCTACCTTACCAATATCTTTTGCCTTTTC
>DAOUWX010000385.1 GCA_030666935.1 Atribacterota bacterium
CCAGTTTACCGGTTACCTAGTTGAAGAATTAAAATCAGGTTGGTTAACTGTATCAACTAACTCTCATCTTGCAACTGAGAACCTGTATTTAAAATTAACGATTAGTATTAACTGGTCAACTGGCAAACAGGGTAACTGGTTAACTAATATACTAATGACTAATTTAATTGGTCAATTGGTTAATTGGAGAATTGGAAAATTAATTCAAGGAGGAATTAAGAAAATGTCTAATCAAAATTTATCTGAATTTGATATCCGGGAAGCTATAAAGGATGTAGCGAATTTAATGGGGGTTGCTGCTCGTACAGCACCAAAATCTGCCGGTAAAGACTTTGTAGTAGTTAAAGTAATCTACGGAGAAGATATAGTTAGATTAGCTGATGAGATGATTCATTATGGCGAAGAAAAGGGTAAGAAAAATTTCGACCGTGATGGGGATAACGTCAAAAACTCTCTGGCTGTTCTATTGATAGGCCTAAAAGACGCTCAATCTCTCGGTTTAAATTGTGGTGCCTGTGGGTATGACCAGTGTGCCGACCGAATTTCCCATAAGGGTAGTGAGTTTGATGGACCTCAATGTGCCTTCAGGCTCTTAGATATGGGAATTGCTATTGGGTCAGCGGTAAAAACTGCCGGAATAATGAATGTAGATAATCGGATAATGTATCGTGCTGGAGCAGTAGCCAAGAAAATGGGTTTGATAGCTGCGGATTTTGTAATGGGTATCCCTTTATCGGTAACTGGTAAGAGCATTTTCTTTGACCGATAAATCTAATTAAAGCACTATTTATTTTTTAAAAGAACGCGAAATTAAATTACTGCGAAAAAATTGCTCAGTATTTTTATGGAAAAATGAGAAAAATAAGCTCTTTCTAATAAATGTGTTTGACGTTCACACAATTAATATTAAAAAATAATTTAAAATATTTTAAGCAAAAGAACTTAAAAAGTCTTTGTTAACAACATTTTTCAGTAAGAATGTTTTGTAAAATAAAAAAATTAAAAGTATTTTAAAAAGTTGGCACAGCAATTGCTTCTATTATTGGTTAGAATAAAAAAATCAAAAGGAGGTGAAACAGATGAAAACGAAGATGATTGTACTAACCTTAGTAGTTGCAATAACTGTAGTATTTTTAGGTTTTGCTCAATCTTCTTATGCTCAGCAAACTACGCCCTTGATAAAACAGAAGATACAGCAGCAAGCCAGCAATGAATTTAGAGCGATGATGAAGAAGAGAATAGAAAATAGTCCCGCTGCAAAAATGAAAGAGTTAGTTGAATCTTTAAATTTATCCGAAGAGCAAAAAACTGAAATAAAGAAGATAGATTTAAATTTTCAGAAAGAATTGCTGGGATTGAGAAATGATGTTGAGATTAATCAGTTAGAAATTAAAATATTATTCTTGGAAACAGAGCCTAACTTAGTAAAAATTAGAGCAAAATTGCAAGAAATTGCTGATTTGCAAACAGAATTAAAGATGAAAGGAATTGAAGAGTATTTAGCAGTTAAAAGCATATTAACTTCCGAGCAGCAAGAAAAATTACCAGAAGGTGTTCCTTTTCAGATATTTACACTTGGAAAATTATCTGGTATGGCTCGAATGCTCGGAAATCTTAGTTGGTAAATAAAAGTAAGTATAAACAAGGAGGAAGATTTTTTCTTCCTCCTTGTTTAAAAATATTTATGGAGGTGCAGTAAAAATATGATAAAAATGTATTCACTAAGTGTAAATAAAAAATTTATATTAACCACGATTTTAATCTTATTTCTTTCTTTGATCTGCGTACAGAGTATAAGTGCAGAAACCGAACAAACCAAATCTTATTTGGTTCTCGAATCTTTTAGTAATAGTATTGCAGATATTGCAGAAAAAGTCGGACCGGCTGTGGTAAATATAGATACAGTAAGAATGGTGAAAACACAATTTCCCTCTTTTGAAGATCCTATATTTAAGA
>DAOUWX010000040.1 GCA_030666935.1 Atribacterota bacterium
ATAGCTTCATCGGCAATTTCTATTTTCAGATCTTCGGTAGCAAGTAAGGCTGTGTATTGTTTTATTAGTGAATTACAAGGTTCGGTTAATATTCTCTTTAAATCTTCTTTGTTTAAAATATTTAATTCAACCCTAATAGGAAAACGTCCTTGTAATTCAGGTATTAAATCAGAAGGCTTTGAAATAGTAAAAGCACCGGCAGATATAAATAAAATATGGTCGGTCTTTACTGCTCCATATTTAGTCATAACTGTTGAACCTTCAATAATAGGTAATATATCTCTTTGAACTCCTCCTCTGGATACATCTGGTCCGTATGATTTTTCTTGCTGGGCAATTTTATCGATTTCATCAATAAAAACAATCCCTAAATTTTCCACTCTATCAATAGCAGCTCGAATTACTTCATCCATATCTATCAACTTTTGAGTTTCAGCATAGAGCAATACTTTGCGAGCCTCTGCTATGGTTATTTTTTGTTTTTTTCTTTTTTGGGGGAACATTCTGCCTAGAATGTCTTTAAAATTGATTCCCATTCCTTCTACTCCTGAATTAGAAAAAACTTCTACCGTAGGTTGAATGTTTTCCTCAACTTCAATTTCAATTAGTCTATTTTCCAATTCGCCTTTTTCTAATTTATCTTTAAACTTTTTTCTAGTCCTTTCAAATCTTTCTTCTCTTTCATTTTTTTTCGGTAAAATATCAAAAGATTCTTTCTTTTCTTCTTCTTCAATTCCGGAATAAAATGAACCATCTAAAATATTTGTCTTTTGTTCTTTTCTTTTGATTGATACAGGGAATAAATAATCTAATATTTTTTCATCGACCAGCTGTTTTGCTTTATCTTCTACCTTACTAGCCCATTCTTTGCGAACCAATTGAATACTTACTTCTGTTAAATCTCTAATTATGGATTCAACATCTCTTCCTACATAACCTACTTCGGTAAATTTTGTTGCTTCAACTTTTACAAAAGGGGCTTTAACCAATTTTGACAACCTTCTAACGATCTCTGTTTTTCCAACTCCGGTAGGCCCGATCATTATTATATTTTTTGGGGTTACCTCATCTATTAATTCCGGGGGTAATTTCTGTCTTCTAATTCTATTTCGTAAAGCTATGGCCACAGCTTTTTTAGCATTATCTTGGCCAATTATATATTTATCAAGTTCGGAAACAATTTGTGAAGGGGTTAAATCGTTAATCAATTATAATTCCTCCTTTCTATTATAATTTTTCTACTGTTATTTTATCATTAGTATAGATACAAATTGAAGCAGCAATTTGTAGTGATTCTAAAGCTATTTCGTAGGCAGATAAATTTGAATATTTAACCAAAGCCTTTGCTGCCGCAAATGCGTAAGGACCACCTGAACCGATAGCAGCGATATTATCATCCGGTTCTATTATATCACCAGTTCCGGAAACTATAAATATGTGTTCTTTGTCGGCAACAATTAATATCGCTTCTAATTTTCTTAATATTTTATCAGTTCGCCACTCTTTAGCTAAAGAAATGACCGCTTTAGGTAAATTCCCATGAAGTTCTTCTATTTTCTTTTCAAATTTTTCAAATAAAGTTATAGCATCTGCGCTTGCTCCGGCAAATCCGGTAAGAACTTTATCATTATAAATTTTTCGTATCTTCTTTGTATTATTTTTCATAATAGTATTTCCCATACTTATCTGACCATCACCGGAAATAGCGACTTCGCCTTTGTGTTTTATCGCTAAAATTGTAGTTCCTTTAAACATTTTTTATTTCTTCTCCTTTTATACTTTTTAAATTAAGATCTAGGATGAGATTTTTTATAAGTTATTTTTAATTTTTCTTTAGTAATATGAGTGTATATTTGAGTAGTAGATAAACTCTCATGCCCTAAAAGTTCCTGAACAGAACGTAAATCCGCCCCACCTCCCAAAAGATGTGTAGCAAATGAATGCCTTAAAACGTGGGGGCTTATTTTTTTATTTAAACCAGATATCTTCATATATTTTATGATAATTCTACGAATACTTCTTGTTGATATTCTTCCTCCAAAACGATTTAATAAAAATGCATTCAGGTCTTTTTTGTTTATAGCAATATTTTTTATAAAAAGCTTTCTTCTGGCTATATATTCACGTATTGCCTTTATGCTCGGGTTACCCAAGGGAAGAATTCTTTCCTTCGAACCTTTTCCAAATACTCTAACAGTTTTTTCATTTAAGTCTATATCGTGAATATTCAAATTCACCAGTTCTCCAACCCTCATCCCGGTACCATAAAGTAGTTCAAGGATTGCCCTATCTCTAATTCCAAATATTGTATGCCCGGGCGGTGTTTCAATAAGTTTACTAATTTCTTGTAAGTATAAAAAATAAGGTAATTTCTTGTCTATCTTAGGTGTTATTAAATTGATAGTCGGATTAATTTTTACTATCCCTTCTCTTGATATAAATTTAAAGAAAGAACGGACTGTAGATATTTTCCTGCAAATGCTTCTTGTCGAATAATCACACTTCTTTAAATATACAATATATTTTCGCATAATGCTGTGGTCAATATATTGTATATTATTTTTCTTTAATATTTTATAATCCTTTAAATAATTGAACAATTGTAATAAATCATTTTTATAGGAAATAATAGTATTATTGGAATAATTTTTTTCATTCCTTAGAAAAGAAATGTACGAATTTATGTGTTCTTTCAAATTTAAATACTCCTCCTTTTATAATTTTTGTTGAGGAGTTAATCTTTCTTATCATATAATAATAAATTGTTATTGTTAGCGCAAACTTTAGTGTGGTTGTAAGATAAAAAGAAGCACGCTACTATTTTCTATCTTCTTTCTCTTTTTTCCTTAACTCGATACTACTTTTATTTACTACTATCTTTAATCTTTCTTTTCTATTTCTTTCTTCCTTTTTTAACTCGATACTGTTTTTACTTGTTTGCTTTTATCTGCTGATTATTTTTTATCCCCTTTAAAAAAATATTTATAATCACAAGCTTTGTTGCTGCACTTATAATAAAAACCGTTTTTTTTATCTTTACATATTACCAAAATATGTTTACATTGAGGACACTTTTTATTGACCGGTTTATTCCAGGTCACAAAAGAACATTTCGGGTAATTGCTGCATCCGTAAAAGGTCCTCCCCTTTTTGGTCTTTTTTCTAATAATTTCTCCCGAGCATTCCTCTTCGGGACAAGATACACCTATTCTATCTAAAAAAGGCTTTGTATTTTTGCATTCAGGGAACCCCGAACAAGCTAAAAATTTACCAAAACGCCCATTTTTTATCAACATCTTACTGCCACACTTATCGCATACTTCATCGCTGAATACTTTTGGCATTTCAATTTTTTGTGCCCTATTCCCTTTTTCTAAATCACTGGAAAATGCTTTATAAAATATTTTTAATGTATCTTCCCATTTTTTTTCTTTAGATTCAATTTCATCAAGCTGTCTTTCCATTTTCGCAGTAAAAGAAATATTTATAATATCTGCAAAATATTGAATTAAAAAAGAGTTTACCGTTATTCCCAACTCTGTAGGTTTAAATTTTTTATCTACTTTCTCCACATATGTCCGATATTGTAAGGTGCTTATAGTCGGTACATATGTACTGGGCCGCCCTATCCCTTCTCTTTCTAATCTTTTTACCAGGCTGGCCTCGTTGTATCTGGGAGGAGGTTTGGTAAAAGATTGATTTGCTTCTATTTTTTTCAACCTGAGCCGATCTTTTTCTTTAAGATCAGGAATTTTATCTAAATCCTGATTGTTTTGACCGTATAGTATCATATACCCCTTAAATAGTATTTTAGATCCGGAAGTTCTAAAAATATACCTTCCTGATTCTATATCTATAGTAATTTTTTCCAGATAGGCAGCTTTCATCCTGCTCGCTACAAATCTTCGCCAAATTAAATTATATAATTTATATTGGTCATTGGTTAGATATTTTTTAATCGATTCCGGGTGATTGAGTACATATGCAGGCCTGATGGATTCGTGAGCATCCTGAATCTTTACATTTTTTATTTTAGTTTTTTCTTTTTTTATTTTTTGAGATGATTTGGCAAAATCTTTACCATAATGTTCTTCAATATATTTTTTAGCCTCACTCTTTGCTTCATCAGATACCCTCATCGAGTCGGTCCGCATATAGGTAATTAAACCGATATTTCCTTTATTACCCAAGGTAATACCTTCGTATAATTGTTGAGCCAGGAACATAGTTTTTTTAATGGGAAAATTCAATTTATTGTACGCTTCTTGCTGTAAAGTGCTTGTAGTAAATGATGGCTGCGGATTTTTCGATTCTTTCTTTTTGCTTATACTTTTAACATAGCTATCCTGATTTTTTACTTCTTCACAAATTTCTGTTGCTTCTTCTTTATTTTTGATAGATGCTTTTTTGGAATTTACCGAAAATAGTTTAGCCTCAAAAGGCTCTGCTTTTTCATCTTCAATTTTATTAAACAAAGCATTTATGGTCCAATATTCTTCTATTTTAAATTTTGCTATTTCCTCTTCTCTTTCGCATATTAAACGTAATGTTACAGATTGTACCCTTCCTGCACTTAATTTTTTACCAATCTTTTTCCATAGTAATGGACTAATCTTATAACCTACCAGTCTATCTAATAATCTCCTGGCTTTTTGAGAATTAACCATATTAATATTAATTTCTCTTGGTGTTTTAATGGCCTGGGATACAGCTCTTTCAGTTATTTCATTAAAGATAATTCTGTTCTTCCCCTCTTTAACCTTTAGTTTTTGAGCAATATGCCAGGCAATGGCTTCACCTTCTCTGTCCGGATCAGTAGCTAAAAAAACTCTCTCTTTACCTTTAGTGCTTTTTTCTAATTCTTTCAATACCTTTCTTTGTTTAGGAATAACCACATATTCTGGCTGAAAGTTATTTTCAATATCTATCCCCAATTTTGTTTTAGGTAAATCAATAAGATGTCCCTTGCTCGATTTAATAATATAATCCTTACCTAATATTTTTTTTAAAGTTTTTTCTTTAGTTGGTGATTCAACGATCACCAGATATTTTGTCATTTTTTATTCCTTATAATTTTTTTTCTTGTTATTTTACTATTTTCCTTTCAACCTATTATATAAATCCTGCGACCACGAAGGTAATATTATTGCACCATAAGGGCAATGTTCATCACAGCAAAAACAGGAAATGCATTTCTTTCTATCCACTTCAGGAAATTTATTAGTTAAATTCATTGCGGAAACAGGACAAACTTCAATACATTTTTTACATATTTTACATTTATCATGATTTACTATTGGCTTAACCGACGCAAGATTAAATATATGAGGAACCATTGTTTTTCTTATTCTTTGCAAAATACTATTATTTGGTGTTTTAAACCCCGAAATTACTTTTAATTCTCCATCAATAGTTATATTAGAGATATCTGTCTCCCCTAAATTTCTTTCTTTGGCAACCTGTAATAACTCAATTATATCAGGCTTAAGCCCCATCATGGCAGTCATAACAGAATCAAGAGAGATGCCGTTATCACTGCTTATTATTTTATTTATAACTCGTGTTTCCCCATTGGTAGGCCCGACGCCTTCCATACCTATTATAGCATCCATAATATTTAAATCTGGGATTCTTATTTGATAAATATCTACTAAAAGCTCAGCAAATCCTTTAATAGACCGAGAAAAAGTATGTAATTTTGCCTTCTTCCCTCCCGGAATAATACCGAACATGTTTTTTATGGCACCGGTAATAGTGGTTAAGCTGTGGGTTTTAAATTTTGGAACATTAATGACATAATCTGCTTCTTTAACTATTCTGGAAATAAAAAGTTCATCTATAAATTTTGACTCTACCTTTACCTTTAATACTTTCCTGGCAATATTACTATGACAACCGTCAGAAGCATCTAATATTCCGGTAATTTTCGCTATTTTAAAGGGGTCAAAGTGAATGCTTCCGGAATTATCTCCCACTATTATTTCCTTAGATTTACACTTTTTTAATTCCTGAACAATCGCAGATATTACTCTTGGGTCTGTGGTCACCCCTCTCTCCGGAGGGAATGGTCCTAAGATGTTTGGCTTCACCAAAACTTTTTTATTTTTTACTTTATTTTCTACCCCAAATACCTTAAAAATATTTTTTATTATTTCAGATATTTCATTATTTTGTGTATCACTGATTATGACTTTGGACATATTTCTTCTTTCGACTTTAATTAATCAATAGTGAATAGACGTTAATTTTAAATAATAGTTTTCAGTTATCATTATTCAGCTAAAAATTTAAAACTAAAAGCGAAAAACTATAATTCAAAATTTAAAACTTTCTCTCTCAATATTATATTTTAAGTTCTGTTTTTACTTCTTTATCTTCTCATTTTTGCTATATAGCATGCGAGGTAAGAAAGATGAAATTCAATGAGCAAAACAATATATTTAATTTTAAATTTTGAGCTATGGCTTAACGTTTTGCGCTTTTCGTTTTTCGCTTATACTATACGCTAAACGCTGTACGCTATACGCTAGTTTCATTCACTAACGACTAATCTATTTTAATCTTTTCTCCGATTTTACTTTCTTTCTTTAATTTTAATCTTTTAATATTATCTTTATGGTTAAAAATACCTAAAACCAAGATTATCGCACTAAATACAATGTATTCATAAGGCTGCTTGAATAAAATTGTAAAAATAAAAATAGAAATCACAGCGAGAATAGATGCTAAGGATACATATCTTGTGGTTATTACAACAATCCCCCAAATTACTAATGCTAAAATTGATATGGTTGGATTGAGAGCAAAGACAACTCCAAATGTAGTAGCTATACCTTTACCGCCCTTAAACCCGAGAAATAATGACCAGTCATGACCACATATTACTGCTAACCCTGCAATAGTTAATATTAATAAATTATCAATGCCTAAATATTGTGCTAAATAGATAGACAAAATACCTTTGCCAATATCGCCAATTACTACAAAAGAAGCTAACGGAGGCCCCAATATCCTAAGAACATTGGTTGCCCCTATGTTTCCACTTCCGAATTCTCTTATATCTATTTTCTTAAATAGTTTCCCTACAATATAGCCAAAAGGTATGGAACCTAAAAGATAACAGCTTATAATGACTAAAGTAATTTTCATACCGTTTCCCTTCCCTCCTTTTTTTTTGCTAAATTGATAACTACAGGCGAACCTTCAAACCCAAAGGTTTCATAAAATTTATTTTCTAAATATCTGTGATAAGAAGTATACATTAATTTAGGATTGTTTACAAATAATAGAAATCTGGGTGGTTTTACCCCTGTTTGGGTAATATATTTAATTTTTAAAGTATTGCCTCTTACATATTTCGGCTGATTTTTAGAAATAACTTCTCTCATAAAAGCATTTAATGCCGAAGTAGGAATTTGTTTACTATATTCCAAGGCAACTTCTTTAATTTTCGAAATAATTTTTCCAATATTATAACCAGTTATAGCAGAAGTCATTATCACGGGAGAGTTTTTTATAAAAGATAATTCATATCTTATCTCATCAATAAATAATTTTTTATCTATATTATCGTTAATTAAATCAAATTTATTTAATATTATAATGCAGGCTTTTCTTTCATCTTGGATATAATTTGCTATTTTTTTATCTTGCATGCTTACTCCTTGAGTGGCGTCCAATATCAGCAGCACTATATCTGAATTATGTACTGCTTCGAAAGTTCTTAATGTACTGTAATATTCAACATCTTCTTTCGGTTTCGCCTTACCTCTCAAGCCTGCGGTATCGATAAATATTAATTTTAATGAATCGTGTTTAAAAATTATTTCAATAGCATCTCTGGTAGTGCCGGGTTGTTCGCTAACTATTATTCTATCTTCTCCTAAAATACGATTTAACAAACTTGATTTCCCTACATTTGGCTTCCCGATAATTGATGCTTTTATAATTTCCTCTTCTTCTTCCGGTTCTATCTTTATTTCGGAAATACAGGATACTATTTTATCCAATAGATCATCAACGTTTAACCCGTGTTCTGCTGAAACTATATAAGGGTCTCCAAATCCTAATTCATAAAATTCATATAATTTTAATTCACTTCCCCTTACATCTCCCTTGTTGGCAACCAGGATACTCGGTTTATTTTTTTCTCTAATCGCTTTAGCCACTTTAAAATCATCCGGATTTATTCCTTCTTTTATATCGACCAATAATATGATTAAATCCGCTTCCGCGATAGCCAATTCAGTCTGAACAGTTATTTTTTTTTGCATTTCTTCCCGTTTTACAAAATCCACGCCTCCGGTATCTACCAGAGTAAATTGTTTTCCTTTCCATTCACATTCTGCATATATCCTATCTCTGGTAATCCCAGGTTCGTTTTCCACGATAGCGGTTCTTTTCCTGGTGATTCTATTAAATAAGGTCGATTTCCCTACATTTATCCTTCCGATAATAGCAACAATAGGTTTTCTCAAAACAGACACTCCCAATTTTTAATATAGATAACAACTTAAAGCAAAAAAATTTATATCTCGTATCTCGTAAAGATAGTTAGCCAGTTAACCAGTGTACCGGTTACCCGGTTGAAGAATTAAAACCAGATTGGTTAATTGTACCAACTAACTCTCTTCTTGCAACTGAGAACCTGGATTTTAAAATTAACGATTAGTATTAACTGGTAAACCGGGTAACCGGGTAACTAAATAAACTTGCATATCACATTTACGCTAAAGACTATTTTAGAATATTCTTTATTTCCCTTATTGTCATTTCAGGATTTGCACTTTTAGATATTATTTGACCGACCACAATTATCTCTGCTCCTGCTCCAATCACCTTAGAAATATTATCAAAATTTATCCCGCCATCAACTTCTAAGCTTATCGATTTTTTTTGATTATCTATTATTTTTCTTGCCTTTTCAATTTTACTGAACATCTCCGGAATAAATTTTTGTCCACCGAAACCCGGATTAACGGTCATTAATAATAAAAGGTCTATTTTATTAGTTAAATATTCAATAACATTTAGAGGTGTTGCCGGATTTAGAGCAATACCTGATTTAACATCAGCTTCATTAATGGTCTGAATAAGTCTGTCAAGGTGTTTAGAAGTTTCGTAATGTACAATTATAATATCTCCGCCAGCATCGATAAATGGTTTAATATGTTTCTCCGGTTTTTCTACCATTAGGTGAACTTCCAAAGGAAGAGATGTTTTACTTTTAATGGACTCTACTATCTTGGGCCCAAAAGAAATATTCGGTACAAAATTACCATCCATAATATCTAAGTGAATTAAGTCTGCTCCTCCGCTTTCTAGTGTTTTTAATTCTTTTTCCAAACAGGTAAAATCTACATCTAAGATTGAGGGAGCCAATTTTTTAAACATAATTACAACACCGCCTCTTTATATAAATAATTGTTTATTTTGAAACCTTTACTCGTTACTAGTATAACCATAATTTTCGATCAAGACTTCTATACTGAATAGCCTCGGATAAATGAGAAATTTCTATCTTCTCTGATTGTTCTAAATCAGCTATAGTTCGAGAAACTTTTAATATTCGATCATAAGCTCGCGCACTTAAATTTAACTTTTCTATAGCTTTATAAAGTAAATTTTTAGCATTTTCATTAATATTACAATATTCTTTAATCTGTTTTTTTGTAATTTGGGCATTACAAAAAATATTGTCTTCGCAATATCTTTCTCTCTGTATTTTTCTTGCTCTTTCCACTCTTTCTCTTATAACAAAAGAGTTTTCTTCAATATCCCTCTCCATTACTTCTCGACAATTTACCCGTGGAACTTCAATGTGAATGTCAATTCTATCTAATAAAGGTCCCGATATTTTTGAACGATATTTAACAATCTGAGATGAGCTACAGGTGCAAACTTTAACCGGATCACCATAAAAACCGCAGGGACAGGGATTTAAAGATGCTATCAGCATAAAAGAAGAAGTATAGCTAACAGAACTTAACGAGCGTGAAATGGTGACTATCCCGTCTTCCAGAGGCTGACGTAGAGATTCTAAAGCACTTCTGGAAAATTCCGGTAATTCGTCTAAAAAAAGTACACCATTATGAGCCAAGCTAATTTCTCCCGGTTTGGGTGTCCTTCCTCCTCCGATTAATCCAACATTACTTATGGTATGATGCGGAGCCCGAAACGGTCTCTCTGTAACCAAAGGGATATCCGGTGGAAGTAAATTGGCAATACTATATAATTTGGTAATTTCTATAGATTCTTCCAGGGTTAAAGAAGGAAGGATGGTTGGAAGCCTGCGTGCCAGCATGGTTTTTCCGGAGCCTGGTGGTCCAATCATTATAACATTATGACTCCCGGCTGCCGCTACTTCGAAGGCTCTTTTAGCGTGTTCCTGTCCTTTAATATCAGAAAAATCTATTTGACTGTTTGTACTCGATTTAAATATATCTTCTAAATCTATAGAGATTGGCTCTATCGAAATATTTTTATTTAAAAATTCAATCACTTCGCAAAGTGAATTAACAGGAAATACTTTTAATTCTTTAATTATTCCTGCTTCTTTAGCGTTTGCCTTAGGAACAAGTAATCTGTTTTTGCCTATTATTTTTGCCATCAAAGCAATGGGAAGCACACCACTTACCGGTTTTATGCTTCCATCTAAAGATAATTCACCCATAATCAGATATTCATTTAATTTACCAGGTTTAACTTGCTTACTGGCAACCAAAATTGCCAGAGCAATGGATAAGTCGAAAATAGGACCTTCTTTTTTGATATCCGCCGGGGCAAGATTTACCGTAATTCTTTGCATGGGAAATTCGAATTCGGAATTTTTTATGGCTGCTCTAACTCTTTCTCTGGATTCCTGAACAGCTGTATCGGGTAATCCTACAATATTGAACGAAGGTAATCCTGGATGAATATCAACTTCAATCTCTACCATAAAAGCTTCTACTCCGAATATAGCGGCACTATGTAATTTGGATAACAAAAAAACACCTACTTTTTTATAAATAGTATTTCGTATATCGTATATCGTTAAGAAAATCAGAATTCAGAAATTCTGTTTTTACTTCTTTATCTTTTCATTTTGCCATATAATATTCTAGTAAAAAAGAATAAACTCAATTTAACTGGTAAACTGGTTAACCGGATAACTGGATAACTAATATCCTATCTACTCTACGCTCTACGCTCCACGCTAATTTCGCTATACGCTTTTTCTTTACTATATACTATATACTAAATACTATATACTTAATTTACCATTGAGATAAAAAGCATTCCTGATATGTTTTATCCTTTTTACATCTTTATTATTAGAGATACTTACTAAAATTACATCAATGCAATAATTATTTTTCCAAAGATTGTATTTAGCCAAATAACATAAAGTATTTTTAATTATTTTCTGTTGCTTATTAAAGTTTATTGCTTCTTCAGGATATCCAAACTTATCAGAACGCCTGGTTTTTACTTCTACAAAGATAATGCTTCCCTTATATTCAGCGATGATATCTATTTCTCCTAAGAAGGTACGATAATTTCTTTCTTTAATTTTGTAGCCTTTTTCTTCTAAATATTTCGAAGCTATATCTTCTCCAAATTTCCCTATATTGTCCATCTTTGATACTCTTCTGTTTTTATAATAATTAGTCGTTAGTGTACTAGTCGTTAGTGAATAGTGAATAGTCGTTAGCATTAA
>DAOUWX010000343.1 GCA_030666935.1 Atribacterota bacterium
CAAAACAAATATCTTTCGTACTAAAGGTAAAAAGGATAAAGAAGTGATCATCTTTAAAGCCCCGGTTCCGATTAAGAAATAGGTCAGAAATACAGAAAAGGTAAATATTCCTCCTACCCAGAGAATTTCCTTTCCTTTTCGGTTGATTAGGGTAAGATAAGAGATAAAAAATATGATGGAAGCAAAGGCACAAGGATTTATGCCATCAATCAAACCGCTCACTGCTACCGCAGCCAGACCAAAGGACTGAAAACGAGCTATCAATCTATCTTGAGTAGTAAGGTCTTTTCCCTTAACTTTTTCCCAGGGAGCGATAGTGTCTATAGCTGAATACTTTTGAATTAATTCGTCTAAATTATCAAAGGTAATGGCATCTCTAAAAAGGTAATTATCCCCTATAAATATAACCGGAACTAAAAGCCTTTCCTCTTCGGGCATCTGATATAATTCGCCTAATGCTTCGGCTAATTCTACATTCTCAGACAAAGAGATATCAAAACTTTTTAAGATTAAATTTTCAGGATATTTTGCGGAAATATCTTTCAATATAATCTTGGCTTTATCACAATCATGACACCCTGGTTCGGAAAAATAGGCTAAGTGAAGCGGATAATTAGCTGAACTGGGAGTACCAGCGGCAAAAGAATCAATTGCATGAGGAGAAGAAAATTGGCTAACAAAAAATAATGAAAGCAAAATAAAAGTTAAAACCAAATAAAGCTTTTTTCGGCTTGCATTATTTAATTTACTATTTGTTGATTTAACTATCATCGTAACCCTTCCTAACAACTATATAATTTATATACGATTAATATTTAACATGATAAATCTATCATACGTGTCTATAATTGTCAAGGTTTAAATTTCGAATTCTTGTGTAACATTTTGTTCCTGGCACAAAATGTTACATCACAAAAACTTGACAATAAACATACGTTTATATTATAATTTAAACAAGATGATAAATGGTGTTAATATAAAATAATAACTATAGCAAATTATTATATAAATTTTTTAAAGGAGACCAAACATGCTTAAAAAAGATTCCCTTGAGCCAAATCATAAAAAGACTCTCCAATTAATTCAAAAAAAAATTAGAGAGAACGGTTATCCACCCACTGTTCGGGAAATCTGCAAAGCCGTGGGAGTAACTTCCTCCGCTACTGCCCATAAATATCTTACCATTCTGGAAAAAAAAGGTTATATCCACCGAGAGAAGGAGAGATCTCGAGCCATTAAAATTATACCCCAAACCAATGAAGTGCCCGTAGTGGGAAGTGTGGCTGCCGGAGAGCCCTTGTGGGCCTTGAAAGATATCACCGAAGTTATACCTATACCGGAGCAGCTTTCTGGAAGTGAAGAAAGCTTTATGGTAAAAGTTGAAGGAGATAGCATGATCGGAGATCATATCCTTGATGGAGATTATGTCATGGTTAAGTCCCAGCAGGATGCTGACAACGGAGATATTGTTATTGCTCTCCTAAATCAGGAAGAGGTCACAGTAAAAAAATTATATAAAAAAGATAATCGGATTACCCTGCAGCCTTCTAACCCTCTTTACAAACCCATAAACACCAAAGATGCGATTATTCTGGGTAAGGTTATCGGAATCTTAAGGCGATTTAACGGAGGAAAAAAATAATAAATATGCTATATATCGGTACTTCTGGTTATAGTTACAAAGATTGGATAGGGACCTTTTATCCCGAAAATACTGATAAAAAGGATATGCTTAAACTATATGCCCAAAAGTTTAAGGTTTCTGAAATCAATTCTACTTATTACCGCATACCTCATCCGGCATCCTTTTATTATTTGCAGCAAAAGGTTCCTGTTGATTTTAAGTTTACAGTAAAAGCTAATCAAGAAATGACCCATAACCGGAAAGAAAATCCTACTATTTTTAAAGATTTCAAAGAATCCATAAAGCCTTTGCTGGAGACAGGTAAATTCGCCTGTGTGTTAGCTCAGTTCCCCTATTCTTTTTACAATACTCCCTCTAATCGGGATTACCTTCTCCGCTTCAAAGAAAGAATGGAGAATATACCCCTAGTGGTAGAATTTAGGAATTCTTACTGGATAAATAATGAAATATTCAGGATTTTAAAAAACAACGACATAGGTTTTTGCTGTGTAGACCAACCCCAGCTCAAAGGTTTAATCCCGCCCATAGCTGAGGCTACTTCTAACCTGGGTTATATTAGGTTTCACGGTCGGAATAAAGCCAACTGGTGGGAACATGAAAAAGCTTATCAAAGATATGATTATCTCTACACCGAAGAAGAATTAAAAGAATGGATACCGAAAATAAAAAAGATTACCGAAAAAACCACCGACCAATATATCTTTATGAACAACCATTATAAAGG
>DAOUWX010000273.1 GCA_030666935.1 Atribacterota bacterium
ACTAATATGCACATCTTCATTAAATTGAAAAGGAAGAAAAATTATTTTTGCCTGATAATTTTCAATTAAATAATCGGCTGCCTGGGCAAATATTCTCTTTGAATCCGATCCATTGCTTTTATATTCTCTAACCGAAACCCCGATTAAGGGATGATTATCTGAATTAATCAATTCCTGAATATAAGGATAACTATCTATGATATGGCGAATATTTTTTTTCTTCAACAAAAAGACGGGATCAGAATTCACGTAGATTAATGGTTTCACCACTCCTAAATTTCCCAATAATTCTTTAGAGGAGTTATCTCTCACGGTAATCAAATCAACCTTATTTAAAATCCACTTCATTAATTTTTTGTTAATCTGCTTATTTACCGGGCCGATACCCTGGGCATAAATCATAACCGGCACTTTGACTATTTTTGCTGCCAATATCAATCCCAGGTAATATAATATGCTCCAGCCTTTTCCGGTTGAATCTTGGAGTAATCCCCCACCCCCGCTAATAAAAAGATTAACATTTCGCAAACAACATATAATGCTAATTAGGTGCAGGCGGTTTATGGCCTTTATCTGATAAGTTCTGGAGGTCTGCAAGGGATTATGGGAAAGAACCGTTATCTTTATTTGAGGTATCTCTTTTTTAAAGGCTCCAACCATAGATTTAAGAATGGCTTCATCCCCGGTATTATTAAAACCATAATAACCGGAAATCATTATCTTTGCCATGGTTTTAGACTTTTTCATAATTAATTTTTTCCCTAAATATTTTTACCAGATAATAAAATATAGTTACTGCTATTAATCCTAATGCTAAACCTAACCATACCCCGTTAAAAGTGCGCAGCATCGAAAATAAAAAGGGAGTGTGAATATGACAGAAGGTATTAATTAAAGTAACCGGGCCAATAGTCCCGATAATAATTATCGGAATCTTAAATTCTTTTATCTTTAAGTAATTCATACTCATAGCCAATAATAGAGCGGGATAACCGATTAAAAACTCTTTATTTCGGGGTCGGGCAATTAAAGTTTTTTCCAAGAAGATTCTTATCTTCTCCTCAATACTTAAAACGGGGAGAAAAGAGAAATTCCCAGAACGAGAAATATAAATTACCAGAAATACCGCAAAGAACATCATTAAAATTACATGTTCAATCAGGATGGGCTTCTTGATATTTTCCAAAATCATTAATTTGCCCTTATTCACCTTTAACCACATTATTGCCAGTACCAAAAGAAGCGGGACCAGATAAGAAATCTTTATTCCGCTAAACTGTTCTATCCCCAGCATAAATTCATTATTGCTTAATAAAGCTGCTATTAATAGGGCGCCGGATAAAGTAATTAAAATTATCCTGAAATATCCGGTTAAAATTTGTTTTATCATCAGAACAAAGCTGGGATAGTTTTTAAGAATATCTTGAGTATCTTTAAATATAGAATTGTTATTTCCCAAAAAATATCTTTCATTATTAATAATAGCTAAAGTAGGAAATATTAGAGCTGACAGTAAAGCCATTAATTTTATTAAAAAGATTTCCTGATTTAAAAAGAGGAGGAGTAGAGAAAATAATATTCCCAAAAATAGCAGAGGATATTCTTGGTATTTTTTTAAGCTGAAAACATTTTTTAAAAGGATTAATCCCCCGGAAATAACTCCCAGGATTAATAAAAGAATAAATATTTTTGGTTCCTGATAAGAAGCAGAAAGAATACTGGCTCTTCCTGTCTTAAAACCATTCGCTTCCAACTCTTCTTTTATAGTTCTGGTATAAGATAGATTCTCTTCGATAAGATTTGAGCTGGACTTCATAAAAGGCTTAATGTAAAAGATCCTCACCTTTCTTTCTTTAGCCGCCCTAATCCATCTTTCTGTGGCTATCTGTTTAGAAATAATTTCCATTTCTTCTTTAGTAATACTATGAACTCTTACTGCTAATTCACTTGCTTGATAAGCAACTGCTTCAATCCCTTTTTGACCGGCAAATTCTATGATTCCGAAGGGATATTCTTTTATTTTTAGAAGCTCTGCAGTGTAAATTAAATTTTCTTTTGAAGGATAACCTAAAACTGATTCCCCCTCAAAAACCATTCCCGAAACCTTTCCGGTTTTATCACTTTCCTTAAACTTGAACTCTATATCTTCCTTATTTATTTGAGAAAAATTTTTAAGACGTAAGATGATCTGAAAGCCCAAATTTCTTACTAACTCAATATCTTCATCAGAAAATCCTAAACCTAAATCAGCAAGTTTTTCTTCACTCCCTTTCACTTTTAAACCTTTATAGGGGAAAAAACCAAGATCCCTTACTAAGTCTTCGCCTAATTGTCTTTGTAAATTTTCCTTTATACGAAGATAATCGTTTTTATCATTGAATATAATATAAGCTTCTCCCGGTGAAGGTTGAATTTTTTTAAAAAGGTCAATTGGTTTTAAGAAGAAATTTAATTTATTAAGTTCTTTATCAGAAAAATAGAGTATCTTTCCGGAAAAAGCAAGATTTTCCAGGGTATCTTCATGAACAGCTATGGAATTAATCCCGGAGTTTTTTATTTTAACCAGCAATTCAATTTCGTCATAACCTTCCTGGTAGGACAATTCTCTTAATTCATTCAGGCTCATAACTAATTCTACTTGCTTAAAATTACTCTCCAATTTAGAACGATTATAAGTAATAATTCCGGCAACTACTAAGGCGGCAATAATAAAAAAAACAAAAATCGAATAAGATTTTTTAGGCACAATAATATTCCTTTTCCTTCATTTAATATCTGGTAAACTGAAAGTATTTTAGCATATTTGTAATAAGAAGTAAAAAATCAATTGGTAAATTTTTAAATTTACCAATTGATTGATTGACCGATTGACCAATTAGCCAATTCACCAATTAAATTAGTCGATAGTAAATAGTATCAGAGCGTAAAGTTTAAAACTAAAAACGTAAAACCAAAACTTAAAACTTAAAATTGAAGAAGAAGTTAAGTTTTTAGTTTAATGCTGATGCAATACGCGATACTAATTTATTCTGGATTCTG
>DAOUWX010000092.1 GCA_030666935.1 Atribacterota bacterium
GCTATTACTACGAAGAGTCCGATAAAAAAGAAGAGAGTAGACCACTCTACTTCCAGGAAAGTTTCAGCCGGGTCTATGTTGCTGACTAGAAGTAAGAGAGTTGCTCCTGCTAAAGCCACTGTAGCCGCTTCTAAACCTAAATTATGATGGAAGATAAAGATAAATATAGTTAATAAAAAGACCACTAAAGATTTTTTTAATAACACGGGGTCTTCGATTGCTTTCTTTTCATCAAATTTTTCCACTCTCTCCCAGGCTTCCTTAACATTTTGAGCCATTTCCTTTTTGTAAAATAGTCTGACAAAGAGCGGTAAGAAAATTAATAAAATTAGGGCGAAAGGAGCGAGATTTATAATAAAATCCATAAAAGACAGATGGGCTGCACTTCCGATTATTATGTTAGGAGGGTCACCGATAAGGGTTGCTGCTCCTCCTATGTTAGAAGCGAATATTTCAGATAGTACCAGAGGCACAGGAGATATTTCCAAGTTTTCACAGATAGCTAAAGTTATGGGAACAATTAGTATTATGGTGGTGACATTATCCAGAATCGCGGATAGGATGCCGGTAATAATACTCAGAAAAAATAAGAGGTAAAAGATATTTCCATGAGCAAGCTTAGATATTTTAATCGCCAGATATTGAAACAGACCGGTCCTTTTGATTATAGAGACCATAACCATCATCCCGGTTAGTAGGCCGATGGTATTAAAATCTACGGCCAAAAAAGCCTCATGTTGATTCAATATTTTTAACAGTACGAAAAGAAGGCCTCCGCTTAAGGCAATCACCGTTCGGTTAATCTTTTCCAAGCTAACAAATACAAGAGTTGTTATAAAAATTATTAAGGCTATAAGTGTTTGATTCATTAATTATCCCTTTCCCGATCTAATCTTCTTCCATTGCGTTTTTACACAAAGATGAAGGGGTCAATATTCCTACTAATTTACCTGCTCTTACTACCGGGACTATCCTTAGATGTTTTCTGAATAATAAATTTGCTGCCTCGGTTCGGCTGGTATCCTCTTCTACCGAATAGACCGTAGTGGTCATAAAATCTCTTACCGGGAGATGGGCAATCTTTTTAGCTTGCTGGGAAAACTGGTCGAAATCAGGGATAAAAGATGGATTTTGTAATTCTTTATAATAGCCCGGTAAGCTAGCTTTGGTAATATCACTTTCCGTGATTATTCCAATGACATTTTGATCACTGTCTACTATCGGTAACCCTACCATACGCTGTTGGCTCATAATCTTAACTACTTCTTTTATCATAGTATCGGCAGACACGGAAGTTAAGTCTGGGATCATAACTTCTTTTATTTTCAAGGTTATCCCCCCCCTTAATTGGTAATTTTTCTTAATTATATTCCTTTTTGTATTTTTAGCAAGCCCAAAAAAGAAAGTATCGAGTATATAGTATATAGTGAGGAAGAAGATTGTTAAGCGCATAGGGCATTAGTTATCCGGTTACCCGGTTATCCAGTTTACTGGTTAGGACAAAGATTACTGGTTGGTCAGTTATAAGATATAGGATAAAAACCGTAGGACAGACTCTCGACCGTCTCTGAATCAAAGTAGGGGTTCGATTCATCAGAACCCCTTGAAAAAATATCAAATAACTCGGGGCGTATTCACCCATCCCTACAAAAAAATAAAAATTTTTATCTAATTTTAATAAAAAAAGAGGGTTTTTAAAAAATTTGTAGAATTAATTATATATAAAGAAAATACACAATGAATTTAAACCTGAAGAAAGGAGGGGCAAAAAAGTGAAAGCGTTGTTGTTTGGAGAAATTCTCTGGGATATTATAGATAACAAACCTTATATTGGCGGAGCCCCCTTTAATCTTGCTGCTCATCTGGCAAAAATGGGACTTAAATCAACACTTATTTCTTCTGTGGGCAAAGATGCTCTGGGTAGAGAAGCTCTAAAGGAAGTAGAAAAAAGGAGCATTGATTCTACTTTTATCCGGATCCATCCCCATTTACCCACCGGGATTGTGGAGGTAAGTTTGGATGAAAGAGGACACCCTACTTATCTAATAAAAGAAAATGTTGCCTGGGATAATATTGCTTTAGATCAAGATTTAGCAGATAGTTCAGCCAAAAATAAATGGAAGGTATTCTGTTTTGGGACTCTTGCTCAACGTACTAAAGAAAACCGAGAGCTACTCAGTCAAATTATATCTTGGGTACACCCTCATCAGGTATTTTATGATTTAAATTTGAGACAAAATTACTACCAAAAGGAATGGATTGAAAAATCCTTATGCCAGAGCTCAATAGTAAAACTGAATGATAGAGAGGCTCTTATTATTTCTGAGCTTCTCTTCGGACAAACATTAAAACAAGAAAAACTTGCTGAGCTTATTTGCCGGGAATACGACCTTTCTATTGTCTGCATTACTCATGGAAAGAACGGCTCATCTGTTTATCGTAATGGCAAGTTGGAAAAGGTGCCAGGTATAAATGGGCCGGTAGCCGATACCGTAGGAGGCGGAGACAGTTATAGTGCAGGTTTTCTATTTTCTTATTTATGCGGGACCAGCATATATGAGGCGGCGGAGTTTGGGGAAATAGTAGGTAATTTTGTGGTTTCCCAATCCGGTGCAGTACCCAAATATCCCAAATGGCTGGAAAAAGAAATAGAAAATTTAAAATATAAGGAAAAAAAATAACAGGGGAGAGAACCTGACAGAGAACCGTCCCCTGTCATGAAAAAAAGGAGGATAAAATTATGAAATTAGAAAGCCTTGAATTCGAAAACAATGGATTTATTCCGGAAAAATTTACTTGCGATGGTGAAGATGTTAACCCCGGTCTGATTATTGAAGATATACCGGAAGAAACTAAAAGATTAGCACTAATTATGGATGATCCCGATGCACCGATGGGGACCTGGGTGCATTGGGTGGTATTTAATATCCACGTTACCGATGTTATAGAGGAAAATACAGTTCCGGGCACTCAAGGGATTAATGATTTTAGAAAATTGGAATTTGGAGGTCCATGTCCTCCATCGGGTACTCACCGTTATTTCTTTAAATTGTATGCCCTTGATGAAAAACTCCATATAGAAGAGGGTTGCAAGAAGAAGGAATTGGAAGAAGCCATGGAAGGACATATTTTAGCTACAACGGAACTGATTGGCCTATACGAAAGAGCGAAAAATAAAGAATAAAGGGAGTTGGAGATGAATAAAGCAATAAAAATTATAATATTTTTGGGGTTGATTTTGTTTGTTGGTGTTAATATCTATGCCGCTGAAATTGAAGTGCAATCAGAGATTAGCGAGATTTGCGTCTATACCGATTCTGCTTTGATAAATAGGGTTACTCATCTTGAACTTGATAAGGGAACTTATACGGCAATTTTCTCAAATATCATTCCTGAGGTTGACGAGAATTCTTTAAGAGTATCAACAGAAGGAATGGCGGTGATTAGACTTTTTGGAGCACAGGTTAAAAGAGAGTATTTAGAAGAAGTTCCTTCTGAAAAAATTAAGCAATTAAAAGAGGAAATTCAGAAATTAGAAGATGAGATCACTCGAATGCAAAATCTGAAAACCATACTCATAGAGAAGAAGAAATTTCTAAACTCAATAACTCTATTTTCCAATACACAAATTCCCCAGGATTTGATTACCAGTATGCCGCAAATAAGTGATTTAGAGAATATTCTTATTTTTTTAGATACAGAGTTAAAAGATATCTATGCCCAGGCTCTAGATTGTGAACTTGAGATTAGAGATTTGAAGAATAAGGTGGAAACTTTGAAAAGAGAATTGTCCCAGATATCCGGGGTACAGAGGAAAATAAGAAGATCAATTATGGTGGAATTGGAAGTTTTAAAAGAGGGGACTACAGATTTGAAGGTTTCTTATCTGGTAAGAGGTGCTTCCTGGAATCCAATATATGATGCCCGGGCAAATTTTGAAAAATCCGAGGTTGAATTAGTCTCTTACGGAGTAATTAAACAGGTTACCGGTGAAGATTGGTTGGAGGTAGATTGTTCTTTATCAACGGCCAAGCCAAGAATCGGGGGAAGTATGCCTTATGTAGCTTCCTGGTTTTTAAGACCGTACCAACGCGAAGTTTTATCAGATAAAATATCGGCACCATTGGCAACTGCTTATCAAACCGAAGCATTTAAAAAAGAGGCGGGAGTTTTAGAAGAACGGGTAGAATCAGAGATGAAATATGCCATTGCCGAAGAAAAAGGTATTGCTATAATCTATAAACTCCCTTCCAAGGTAAGTGTAAAATCTGATAAATCGGAACATAAATTTCCTGTTTCTTCGCAATTTTTATCAGCCGAGTTTGAGTATTCAAGCTACCCCCGGGTTAGCCCATTTGCTTATCTTGGTTCCCGTGTTACCAATAGCAAAGGCCTTCAATTACTCGCCGGTCGGGTAAATATATTCCTGGAAGGAGATTTTGTGGGATTTTCCGGTATCGGTAATATTGCACCCAGCGAGGAGTTTGATCTGTATTTAGGCATCGACGAGAATGTTAAGGTAAAAAGAGAGCTTTTAGAAAAGAAAGTTGATGAAACCCTGATAGCCGGAATCCCCTCACGAACCAAGAAAACGACTTTTAAATATAAACTTACTGTAGAGAATTATAAGTCTAAAAGGATTAAAGTAAAACTATTTGAAGCTATACCAGTTTCCGAAGATGACCGAATCAAAATTAAGATAAATGAAGTAAGTCTTGAGACTGATAAAGAAGACTGGGAAGACCGAAGGGGAATCTGGTTGTGGGAGTTGGAATTAGATACTCAGCAAAAGCAGGAAATATTTTATACCTTTACCGTTGAACATCCCCGGGATATGCTGGTGGAAGGATTATAAAAATAAAACAGGTTTTGCTTGATTTAGCCGCTGCTACCAGGGAGCACTATAATAGAATAGAAAAAGTCTGGAATAATGAAATCAAATTTTAATTATTTTAACAAATGTGAAGATAATTACTTATTCTAACGAAAGTCTTTATGGCAACCATTCAGGCTATAATGGGTAATAAACAATTTAAAGGGGTGATTCTGTGAAGATTGATAAATTTTGGGAAGAGAAAGAAAAAGAGATTCAGGAGAAAATAATCCACAAATATTTGGCGCAATATCTGAACGGATATAGAAATTTTTTCGGACCGTTGTTAGGTATATTCTTTTTTACCAAGCAAGCAATCTATTTTCAAACTTTTCCTAAGAAAAATTGGCTTTCATCTATTTGGCAGACAGAGACTAAAAATTTGGGGGAGTCATCTCTTAATTTTTGTATTCCCTGGGATAAAATTATAAAAATAACTTTTCCTGAAGAGAAGTCGAAAATAAAAAAGTTCTTCTCTGGTCCAGGTAACCTGGTAACATTTGATTATGTCAGTGAAAATGAAAGTTTCAGTCTAAAATTATTATTTAATGATGATATAGATATATTGAAAGAAAGTTCCTCCTCTTTGCGTATAAATAAGTGAATGACAAAAAAATTGTCAACAAACAAAAATTTTAAGGAGGAACGAATAGAATGAAAAGTTCAAGAAATTTAAAAGTTGGAGTAACTCTGCTGGTCATAGCACTGGCAGTCGGAGTTTTTGCCCTCGTTGTTTGGGCAGACGGTAAGGGAACCTACGGAATGAGAGGGGGCTCCAGCGTTGACGGTGTAACCCCCAGATATGGTATGCAAAGTAAAGAGGTTTCTAACCAGATGCAAAACCAAGATTGTGAGGGGTGTGAAGACTGTGTAGAAGGCCAGGGGAACGAAATGGATCGAAAAGCAAATGCACCCGATGATGATGGAGACGGTATCCCCAACGGACAAGATGAGGATTATGTATCTGAGTGTGATGATGAATGTGATGGAACCTGTGACAGCGAACCTAAAGGCAGCGGCATGAGAAGAAATTCTTCTGATAATGTTACTGGATTACAGGCCCATGTAAGCGGAATGGAAATGAAGACTATGACCATTGCAGATATTGCTGCCCTTTGGGGAGTAGATGTTGGCGAATTGTTAGAGGGAATTAAGAATGCATTTGGACTTACTCAAGGATATAGCATTAGCAGCAGCACCATAGATGATTTAAGGGGAGAATATAGATTTTCACCTCATCAGATAATGGAGATTGCTCAGAGAATTAAAACAGCAGCAGTCGAATAAATTCATAAACTGTCAAATTAAAATAACTAACTTCAATTAACAGAAAATAACTCCCTTGCTGATAAGAGCGAGGGAGTTATTTTTTTGAGTGAAAAAATTTTTAAAAATAAAGTTGACAATATGATACAATTGTAGTATCATAATAAAAAATAAAGAATGAGTTTTTAAAACAGAGGAATTATTATCAAAATAAAAAGATTAAAGGAAAATTAATAAGTGAAACTAATTACCAGAAACACCGATTATGCGGTAAGGGCACTTTGTTGTATTGCCGAACAAAAACAAGAGGTAATCTCGGCTGACCGATTAGTTAAATCTTTAGATATGCCTCGCCCTTTTTTAAGAAAAATACTACAAACTTTAAATAAAGAAGGATTGCTTAATTCATCCATGGGTAAAGATGGCGGTTTTGCTTTAGCCCTATCTCCGGGGAAAATAACCCTAACTGATGTAATGAAAATATTTCAGGGACCGATAAGATTAAACGAATGTAAATTTAAAAAAAGCTATTGTCCTTATATAAGCGATTGTCTTTTAAAGAAAAAGATAGATGAAATAGAAAAAGAGGTTATTGCAAAATTAAAAGCCATAACCATAGCGTCTATAATAAAAAAGGAGGTAAATGTAGATGACTAAGAAGTTAGAAGTTTATAAATGTGAGATTTGCGGAAATATTGTTGAGGTATTACACCAAGGGAAGGGAGCTTTAGTCTGCTGCGGGCAGGAAATGAAGCTGATGGAAGAACAGACTGCTGATCAGACTACCGAAAAACATGTGCCGGTAATGGAGAAGATTCCTTCCGGGGTTAAAGCAGTAGTCGGTTCAACTCTGCATCCCATGGAAGAGAAACACTATATCGAGTGGATTGA
>DAOUWX010000380.1 GCA_030666935.1 Atribacterota bacterium
CAAGCGTCTTGGCATTTAATCTCTCAGATGTGTTTCTAATCATTTTCACTTGTATTGCCTCCTCTTTTGAATTCAAAATGCTTTTCACATAGCACACTTATAGGTGTTGTGAAGAGGAGGTCATATGGCCTAATTGTAAATTCTTCATTTTTCCACGATGAAAAAATTTTGTTAAATAATTTGATTATTATGCCCGTTTAATTTTCCTTGCCATTTTATGTTTAAATGAATTATTTAGAATAAATGGAAAAAAAGCCCCTGTTATTAGAATAAATATAGTTGCTCTGATTTCAAAATATTCTAAGGATGCACAGGTCAGCTATCCCGTAGTCAACGACCCTGCCGGATTGGAAATCCGGGGCATCTCGAGGGTGCATGAATTTTCGTTTTATTTAATGTTATTTTGTCTATAGCGACAAAAGGGCATAATAAAATATTAGGAAAAAATTAATCGACCCAATCTAATTGCTTATCTATAATAGCAAATGCAGGATTTCCCTCTGCTTTAATACGCTGTGCATTATGCCTGCCTCTAGTTGAAACTCTATGAGGGCCGTGAAATCTTTCGAATTCACATAGAATTTTTTTCCCTTCAACGGCATCGCCCAATTTGTGAAGTATTGTCATTATTCTCTCTCCTCAATATGGCCTTCTCGATTCAATTCTTCAATAACTTCACAAAGCATTCTTAAGTCAATTTGTAGTTGATCAGCCAATTCGCTAATAGATGCTGTGCGGTTGTCTCTCATATAAGAAGAAACTAATTCTTTAGCTTGATCAAAACTCATAGGTTCTACTAGAAATTGCTGAACTGGAGGATTCATTAATCGTATAAGATGTTCAATATTTTTACTCAATGTATCGATTTTAAAGCCAAGATTAGAAAGTTCTTCAGTTATATTCCATGAATCCATTGGTGGTGGACCTAATTTATATAATGTTTTAGTTTTTTCAACTGTAACTTCTGTTGCGCCGGAGGTGTCTAATATCACTAATTCTTCTTCTGTCAATCTCACTCCTCCTCTATAGAAGTAACAATAGATGCCACATTGTCATTAATTTTTTCACTAAATTCGATTACTTTTTCCTTTTCATTTGATCTATATGTTACTGATATATAATATTCTTTATCTGATTTTGTTAGTCTTGGTTGAATCTGAATATCAAACCAATTTCTTGAGGAAGCTAGTAAATTATTTGGTACTAAACGAATTCCAAAAAGTGTAGTTTCATGGTCAAGTATTTTAGAAAATTCTTCAAACTTATCTGACCTAAACTTGCTGAAACTATTAATTGGGCTTTTTTCAGTAGTTACAATAAAATTCCCTGTAAATTCCATGAAATCTAAATCAGATTCTAAATTTACATTATAGTCTTCTTGTGCGATTGAAATCAAGTCATTCATTATTTCAACAAACTTCTCATCAGTACCATCAACTGCTATTAGTTTTTTTTCATTGTTAGTTTCAATAAGACATCCATATTTTGTGGCAATGGGACCATTCAAATATAAGCGTGGTCCGGGCGGTACTACTGGCATTTGTTGTAACATGTAATTTCGTTTTTTCAAAGAATCAGGAAAATCTGGATGTACGAAAGGATGAAACAACAATTTATGTACTAAAGCAAGCCGATATTTTAATGGCTTAATTAACATTTAACAAATCTCCTATATCAATAAATTTATCCCATATTCACTAACTTTTCAATAATTCTCATAATATCAATCTTGAAGTCCATTTCTTTTTTATACGATATATTTTACTATATTCCATGGATTTATATTTAACAACTCTCTCCCTCAATAACCAATATAAAAAAATTTTGAATTTAATCAAAATCCATATCAATTTTTAAAGCTATAATTGTTATTCTGGTTCAATATTTTCTAAGGATGCACAGAATAGCCGATTGTGCAGTCACCGGTATTCCCCGGACAAATGTCCAGGGCCTGTATATAGCGATTTTCTGTATTTATCCTCTATTATG
>DAOUWX010000011.1 GCA_030666935.1 Atribacterota bacterium
AGAACCAATATACAATACCGGAATAGCGATAAGAATCGTTACAGCTATGTAAAAAACCCACAATTGGTAATCTCCGAGCCTGAGGCCAAAATCCAGTGGATTCTTTCTTAAAATAATTAAAATAGTAAAAACCGGAAAAACTATGTAATATACCGTATAGCTTACTACCAAGGACGATCCTATTGGTCGACACCATGCCAGAACAAGGAAAAGTGTTGACGTACAAAAGACAACCGTTTCCTTATAATTGTTTCTAAAAAAAGAATGTATCTCGCTTAATTCTTGCTTAAAGAGATTTACCATAATGCCTCCTAACCCGGATGAGCCAAGCCTATATTAATTTATTTATACGACAAATCTTTTAAAAATCCTTCTTTTTCTGTGAAAATAATTTATAAAAAGAAAAAGCCCTTCAGCTAACGCCAAAGGGCTGGAAGTTGTCAGGCTCCCCAGACAGGACGAGTTTCGCAACTTTTGTATAAATAATGAGCTTGTAGGTATTTCATAAATAGTTTTCCGTATCTCGACCTGATTCAGGATAAGAAACTACGAGAGTAGTACATAAAAATAATAGAATTATATTAAAGGTTCGCCCTTTGTTATATAATACGTAATTTAAGAAAAAATGTTGCTTTTTAACTATTGATAGAGAGAATGGATGAAATAAATTCAATTAGAAAAACAACTATTTATTAAATACAACACAAATCTGAAATATACTTCTACTAAAGCAAAAGATAAAAGCAATACAGATATTAGTGGTAAGATAAATTTTTTCATTAGATTTCACCCACATCTATTGAAGGATCGAAATACATAAGTTTCAATCCTTGTTTTAATAGATGTTCCTCTTCAACATTGAACCAGTTTTCTGTCCAGGTTGAATTTTTTTTATTTTTTAAACTTAAATAGGAACACATTCTATTTTTTCTATGGTTTAGCTTTCCATTTTACGAGGTCTTCCTTTAGGACGTCTATCTATAATAATACCTAAAACCTCAACCATCCGGTTAAGAAACTCCTCAGATCTTATAAGTTTTCCTACTAAGTAAAAAAAGTCGGCGGTCTGGCGGTCATAGCAATTCATTGCCTTAAATCCATGACTTTGCGTCCTATCCTTTCAGATAGTTTGCCTTTATCAACTTTCGAAGATGCATATTCTATTTTTGAATATAATTTTCTCTACTAATATTATTCCCTAAAAGAATTAATTTTAGACATTAATTTTTAGAAAATCATATAAAGAAGAAAGCCCTTCCGCAAAATGCCAAAGGGCTGATTATTAACTGGCTCCCCTAACAGAACGATTATAGAATTTTTTGCATGAGTGATGAGATTGAAAAAGTGTATCACAAGGTAGAAGAAATAATTAGTATCTGTTAAGTGGTAAAAATAATAAAAAAGACAAAACCACTTGATAAAGAAGGTCTGCCTATGTTAAAGTCTTACTCCCCCTATTGGACAGTTTTAAAACTTTTTTATAAACATTGTTTTAAGAAGCACGCTAGCTCTTACTGTGAATTTTAATAGATAGCTCGGCAATTTCTCGCTCTAAATGGGCTGGATACAGTTGTAATCCCGGTAATATATTGTCTGGAATGCCATCAAACATCCAGGCAATTCCTAAAAGCATCACAGCGGTATAATGGTCAAACAAGTCAACTCCATGTATCCCTGCGCCAGCAGCTAAATTCAATAAACTTCCTTTCGCTAACAAAAATAGGTGTGTTTTTCCAATATTAAACTGCTCAATATGAGCCTTCATTCGCTGGTGTGGCTGATGATATAGCCAGTCAATATCAATTTCACGATTTGAGTGGCCGGCATTGAAAAGAATAGTTCCAGGTCTTACTTGGCAAAGATGCTCTTTACATAATACTCCTTCAGCCCCTGTGGCTGTCACGATGATATGGCAACGAGCAAGCCCTTCATCTAAGCTAACCGTTTCACACCCATGATGACGTGCTTCTAAAAGGCGCACAGGATTCAAATCAGTAACATGCGCAATTGCTCCCAAATTGCGTGCTCGCTCAGCTATTCCTTTTCCGACAGGCCCATACCCGATAACCAGTACGCGTCTCCCAAACAACCCCAATCCGGTTACATAGCTAAATGCAGGCCATATACCATCCCCAACATGAAACCGATTTTCCAGTCGGTCTTTCAGGGGGATGCTATTCCAGTCAAAAACAGGAAACGGCAGCCTGTGTTTTTTCAAGAGATTAAGCCCACTCGTTGTTGCTTCAAGAGCGCCCTTAACCGGAGGTGTTTTATCAAGATACGCCACGATCAGTTCTCCGCCCATATCACAAAGATAATCGGCCTGGAAACTACGAACTAGCGCCAAGTTCTCCTGATACTCTAATTGGCTCATCCCTTGCCACGCGTAAACACTAATCCCCTTTGAGACCAGGTAGGCAGCAATAGCATCATCCGTGCTGTCAACGTTGCAGGCTCCTACCGCAATCTCAGCTCCTGCATCTTTCAAGGCCAACATCATTGGAATGGCATTTACCACCGTGATATGCCCCCAATAGGCCAATCTTTTACCACGATAATCTCGTTGAGCGATTTGGCGAGCGTAGTGTTCAGTAATGGGGGTAATGTATCGGTGCCACGCAAGTTGCCCCTCATCAATATGTGCAGCAAGGTCCGGATTCTTTATTCTTGATGATACCATCGTATTTTTCTCCTATATACCTTTTCAAACGAAAGGTGCAGGCATCAAATAATTAATATACGAATTCGTTTTTTATAGTCCTCTGTACTGATTTTTCTATTGTACCAACCTCAAACTGGATTGAGGTTAAGAAACTACTAATAACAACTATATATTAATTCGATTCTTGCTATTAAAAATCCTTCTTTTTAATAAAATAATTTCATAAAAAGTAAAAAAGCCCTTCAGCAAAGACCAAAGGGCTGGAAATTGACGAGCTCCCCCTATTGGAAAGGTTTGGAACTTTTTGTTGGGGTGAAATTATAGAAGAATTACGAAAAACCTATAAATTAAAGGAGTTAATTAATCTTCCGTTAGTGTTCTAAATAATGTGTAGTTAAAATATAGGTTCTTAATGGGGAGCATTATATGATTGCTTCCGGCAAAGTTAAAAATCAAGCTGAATTTACAAATCGTAATGTAATAAAGCTTGATAAGAACATTGTAGATAGCATTGAAAAAAAATGGGATACGATGGATAGAAATAGTAATATCTGAAAGGGAATTAAGAAAAATTACTCTTCATAATTAAAAAATACAATTTAAACTTTTTTAGATAGATTAGTTCGTTTGCTTTTTTTCGCAGCTTTGCTGGGGGGTAATACTCACTAGGTTAAAAAGTTGTTTAATGGCTGAAAAGGTATTTATTTGAAATTTTAAAAAACTTTCCGATAAACACGGTAAATCTTATAAGGCTGAATACCAGCATTCTCAAAAATTCGACGGGAACGAAGGTTATTTTCGCTAATTAGCGAACCTTCGATATATTCGTATTGCTTCCGTTCTGCCACATCCAAGATCTTGCTGAAAATGGCTGCATTGACTGCCTTATTGCGGAACCCGGGAATGACATACTGGGCAAGACCTCTTATTCCTTTTATCTTCCGCTTATACCACAAATATTGAAATAGGCCGAAGGGAAATAATTTGCCATCCATTCTTCTCAGTACCTGATTATAATCAGGAAGGGCAAAAACAAAACCGATAGGGATTTCCCCAGAACGGGCAATATAAATCAAATCTTTATCAAGAAAAGGAAGAAACTTTTTCACTTCTAATGCAAACTCTTCATAGGTTGGTGGATTGGCGTATTCAAATCCATTATCTTCTTCCCTGCTGTCTGAGACAATGGCATCTATGATTTTAATAATATCCCTTATCTCCCGATCCCGATATTTTAAATTAATTTTATCAATCCTGAATCGAAACTTTTGCATCGCGAAGGCGGAAACTTTTTTTAACCTTGCCCTTAGATTTGCGATTTGATTCGTGTAATAGGCGAAAAAATCTGTATCTTTCTTAAATCCATACTCCTCCAATAGTTTTCTATAATAATCGGGATTATAGGAATTCATTAATACCGGAGGGCTATCAAATCCCTTGATGAGTAATCCTCTACCCTCCACATCATTATCCGGACAAAGAGGTCCAATTAAGGTAGTAACATCCTGGTTTTTAAGCCAATTGACAGCATATTCCATAAGACATTTCAAAACTTCGGATGAATTCACCAATTCCAGATAACCAAAATAACCTACTCTTCGCTTGGTTTTTCGATTCTTCTTCTCATTGATGCCAACCAGGATTCGGCCAAGGGGTGTGTTGTTTTCCCAGACCATGAAAAAGGCATGCGGACCACATTGAATTTTTTTGGTAAAATCCTTACCTAAGAAAGATTTCAATAAATCATTCTTTAACGGAGCAACCCAATGAGGATCACCCTGATATATTTGCCAAGCAAAATGAATAAATGGTAATAATTCTTCTTTGTTCTTTTTTAATTCTCTTACTTCTAACATTCTTTCCGGCCTTTCTTCTAAATTTTTTAATAACTTAATTTGCAATATCTGCCTGGAATTTATCCATCAAATAAAAATTATTCTTCCATTAAAATTTTACCTGTGTCTGAATTGATAATTACATCTATTTCGCCACTCATTGCTGATATATATACTTATATAATTTGTCTCATCATATTTCTATTAATATTCACATTAGTTATTTCAACAGATAACCCATGTATATAGCTTTTTTAGCATCCTATTCAATAATATAATTTTAGATATTATATTATATTAAAAGCGAGAATAATACAAATAAAGAACTTGGAATCCTGCATAACATTGTAATTATTGATAACAACAGATATAATTTTTGATAAGACTTTACTATACATAAAGCATAAGAAGATTTTGATGAAAGATACAGACCCCAAAAGGAAAGGATAAGATAGTTGAGACTTGTTACAGGTGAGTTTAATGATTCATTTCCGCCAATAATGGACGGTGTAGCTAATGTGGTTAAGAATTATGCCTACTGGTTAAATAAGAAGTATGGGTCTTGTTACGTTATTACCCCTGCCTCTCCCAATTACCAGGACAATGAGGAATTCCCAGTTTTACGTTATTACTCTGTTCCCTTACCGACCCGCCATCCTTATCGGTGTGGTATTGCCGGCCTTGACCGAACTTTTCTTAAACGGGTTCGTGAAATACCTTTTGATATAGTTCATGCTCATTCACCGTTTTCTGCAGGCGGTATAGGACTTGATATCGCCCGCCGACGTAATATTCCGATTGTTGCCAGTTTCCACTCTAAATACTATGATGACTTTAAACTCGCTTTCAAATCTGACTTTCTCGCTAGACAGGCGGTGAAGAAAATGATTCGTTTCTTTGACGCCGTGGATGACATCTGGGCTGTTAATGAAACTACTAAGGAGACTTTACGCGGTTATGGTTATAAAGGTCCGGTGACGGTCGTTTACAATGGTACCGACTTTACCTTACCGGAGAATTCTGAGAAAGAGTTGGCAATGGTCAATAAACGTTTGCAGCTCTCCCCTGGCGAATTAGTCCTTCTCTTCGTTGGGCAACATACCTGGCAAAAGAACGTGCATATGCTTATCGAATCATTGCACCTGCTAAAACAGAAAGGTGCCAAATTTAAGATGATCTTTGCCGGAACCGGTTATGCAGCAGGACAGATGAAGACGCTCGTGAAAGAATTGGAATTGGAGGAGTACGTTCATTTTATGGGAGTTGTCCTAGACCGGGATTTATTAAGGGCACTCTTTATGCGTGCTGACCTCTTCCTCTTTCCTTCGGTTTATGATAATGCTCCGATTGTTGTCAAAGAAGCAGCAGCTACCGGGTGCCCGTCGGTGCTTTTAGAGAAGACCAGTGCTGCTGAAGGTGTTATCGATAATTATAATGGTTTCCTGGCTCATAATGATGCCGGCCTCTATGCAGAGCGTCTTTTTAAATTGATTGCAGACCGGGGGAAAATACGGCAAGTAGGCTTAGCGGCTCAAGAGACCATTAGTAAGGGCTGGGAAGAACTGGTCGATGATGTTTATGAAAATTACTTGGAGATCATTGACCGGTATAAGGTAAAAAACAAATCGTGAAGTAAGAAGATAATCGTTGGTATTAGGCGTTATGTTTTCTTTCATTATTTAGCCCCTTTTTGGTTGTCCTTAAGGCTACTAATATAAATATGTTAAAATTATAGAGAAAAATAAAGCCCCTCAGAGTGATTCTGAAGGGCATAGATTGTCTGGCTCCCCAGACAGGACGACTTTCGCAACTTTTGCATGAGAGAGGAAACGGAAAAAGTGTATCATAAGTTGGAAGAAGTCATTGGAATATGCTAATAAAGAAAATAGACAGAACCTCATTTAAGAAGTTCTGCCTATGTTATTGTCTGGCTCCTTTATCACCACAATCTCTTATCTTATCTCTTCACGTAAACTCTTAGAAGGGTGGACTCCAGAAGAGAAAATAATTAAGTGTTTATTGTTTTAATCTATCCTCGCAAAATCACCGATTACAAAAGAACAAAAAATAAATATTGTTATAAATAAAATAACCCTAAAAATACCTAGTCTATTATGTATTACCTTGATTCTGCATTTCTCATCCCAAATGGTTGTTCCTTTATTTGTTAATCTAAGCCAAGCAACTATCATGGTAAAAATCGAAATAAGAGGAATTCCTGCCCCAAAGCCAATTAACCAAACAAAAAAGCCTCTTTTCATTGTTGTAATATAAGAAATCTTTTTTCCGTATAAATCACCAATCTTTATTCCCAGTAAAGCCTTCCCAGGGGTAGTACCAAAATAAAAAAGCATCATGGGCTCGAAGAATACTAGATAAAAAAATAATAAATAAAACATTATGGGTTCGGTGATTAATAGATAAATATGAAAAAGTAGAACTGTCCCTATACCATTAATAAAATTTCCCATTTCGATTATTCTGTATTTGAGTCTATAGGAAAGCATGTAAAAATCGAGTCTACAGGAAATCATGAAAATTAATAGATAGTAGCTGGTTAGGATAAGGCTAATATCAAACATTCTAACCCAATATCTCCTCCAGGGATAGTGATAGGCTTGTGGTAAAGTATCAAGGTAAACATTATTTGTGTTTTTAGATTCTAAAATGTCTGACTCTTGAGGTAAATTTTCTTTTTTTGTTGATGTCATAAAAGTATCCACCTGTTATTTATATACAATTTATTTATTTGTTTTCTTCATTCTAGAAATCTTTTTCTCTATCTTTTTCGGAAGCACTTGTGAAAAAGAGCCTTCCTTTGCCTTCGGGTAGTTAAGTTTTTTGAATATTTATTTTATCTCTCTTATTGGACTTGATACTTTTTAAAGGTGATTTTTGTAAGATTTGTGGATGGAATTCTAAGAGAACTTGTACGTTTAAATTGTTAGTTAACAAATACTTTTCCTGCAGCTTATTATGTACAATAATTACAATTTATTTTCAATATTTATATTACAAAAAGGAAGTGACTAAATTTGTCAAATCCTTCTATATTTTCAATACTACCTAAGTTTCAAAAATCCTTCTTTTTTTCAAAAATAATTTAAAAAAAAATAAAAGCCCTTCAGCAAATGCCAAAGGGCTGGAAATTGTCAGGCTCACCTAACGTTTTCTAATTGGAACCAAATCATCAAAGATACGCGAAACATCTATAAACTAAAGGAGTTAATTGACCTTCCTGTAACAGCATGATTTATGTTATATTGCCAATTTTCCCTTATCTATCAACAATGTATACTCCCTACTCTTATTCTAACCATATATTATATATGTAAGTATTATTATTTAAGTCAAAACACGCAACTAAAAAAATCATCTCTTCAAATAATAATCTACATAAATTCTCTTTATTATTACAAAGTAATGTTTGAATAATATAAATAACCTAACAAGTAGTGAAGGATTTTATTAAATATTCCAATTATGATAGCCCCTTGAAAATCATCATTTTTTGCTCTTTAGTTTTCTCTTTTAAAAAAACCAATCCTTATGGTCACAATTATTTAAGTTTATTTTTACGATATATTACAAAAATAAGAGAAGTGTTAAGTGCAAAGAAAATTATAAAGGCGACAACAAACATGTATTCATATTCGTATTTGATATAGCGCAAACTATTAACCGAATAGATTAAAAAATAAATATTACCTAGCAATACAAAAAATTTTATTACTTTAATTAACATTTGGAAGCTCCTTTCATATGGACCCTTTGAAAACTTCTTTTATGTGTACATATTTATAATACCTAAAATTACTTCCACTTTATGTTTTTTCCAATTAAATAAATATTTAGTGCAAGTAGAATTCTAAGAGAGATAGATGGTACGCTAATAGGTCCTAGAAAAATTAAGAACAAGAACAAAAAAATATTACCTAGCAATACTAAAAATTTTATTAGTTCGAGTAGTTCGAGTAACATTTGGAAGCTCCTTTCATATGGACCCTTTGAAAACTTCTCTTAAACTGTCTTCAGGGATACAATATTACCATTACTAACAATAATTAATAGTTATTTGGCCAAAACCGGATAACTCCCACTCAGATACTTTTTAAGATTATCTTCTGTGATACACCATTTAAAGATGATTTTTGTAGGATTTGTGGATGGAACTCTAATAGTACTTGTACGTTTAAATTGTGAGTTAACAAATACTTTTCTTGAAGTTTATTATTTGCAATAATTGCAATGTATTTTCAATATTTAAATTACAAAAAAGGAAGTGACTAAATTTGTCAAATACTTATATATTTTTAATACTACATAAGTTTCAAAAGTCCTTCTTTTATCGTAAAATAATTCAAAGAAAAATAAAAAAGCCCTTCAGTTAAGTACCAAAGGGCTGGAAATTGTCAGGCTCCCCCTATTGGAAACACTTAGAACTTTTAAGGGAGATATTGCATTTGAAAATATAAGATTAATAAGCTAATTATTCACAATTAGAAGTAGTCTCTAAGAATAAGAATTTTAAAATATTTATAAAAATAAAAATGCTTCAGTAAATGTTAAAGGGCTTGTTATTATCTGACACTCCGATATTAGATAGACTCAGGACTTTTAGCTTGAGTAAATCATTATGCAATATGATAAGCTTGGAGGTAAAAATATTAAACTAATCTTTCGATTTTTTAAAAATAAAAACCTTTTTTGTGAATACTCTAAATCTAAGCGCCCCATGTTGTTATCTGGGGGATTTGTGCAAATCTTTGGTAAGCTCCCGAGCCTTTTTAAGGAAATTTTCGGCTGCTTTTAAAGCGAACATAGCTCCTTCTTCCGACCATCTGTCATAATAATCGGCATCCTCTCTTAGCCTTTTACCTTTTCCGAGAGCTTCTATTAAGCTGCCTGGCAGCAGCCTTGTCTCAACATAAAGAGCCCGCATAGCAACAATAAGACAATGATGGCTGTGCTCCCGGTAATTCCTGGCAAACAAAAGGGCTCTGGCAGAATGGAACATAGAATAATAAGCCTGGATAGTAGCCCATTTGTAATCTTTGTCATTAAAAGTTTTCTCAGCTCTTTCCATGTCCCGCTAAGCTGTCCCAAGGGTTTTTGTCATGAGAGCTTTCCCACGGGGGAATTTCCGTATTTTATTTCTCTTTAAACACTGCTCAAATTCTGGATTCATCTTTAGACTCCCACAGGGTAATACCATGTTCTATCTCTTCAATAAATACCGATTCTTCTTTTTCCATTTTAACAAACTGGGTCGAGTTGCGAATAATAGGTTGAAGCTTTTCTCTGAGATTGTTTTTTTTTATCTTCTCTCCAATAGCCTTTGAGTTATCGGCTAATATAAAAAGGTCTATATCACTACTGGCTATATTCTCTCCCCGGGCACAACTACCAAATAGGACTATTTTTTTAGAGAGCCCTTTTAGTTTATTCACCAGAGGTTGTAAGAGCATGGTAGTCTTGAGGACTTTTAATTGCTTAATAACGGGATTATTATAATCAACCGAATAAAGATAGATCTTTGCCTTCTTTTCCCGCAGGACAAGCTTTTCTTTAGCGAGCTTACGAAGAGAAAAATTAACCCCTGCCCTGCTAATTCTGACGGCTTTTTCGATTTCATTAGCCAGGAATTGTTTCCCCGGGCTTTGGATGAGAAAGTTTAAGACTTTCTGGGCATTAGTTGATATAAGGCTATTATTCATATAAACCTCCAAGGTGTTATCTAAATAAATAGATGTACGTCTAAAATAATATACGATTATCTAATAAATGTCAAAAGGAATTTTCAAAGAAAAAGCCCTTTGGCTTGATTGCCAAAGGGCTGGAAATTGTCAAGCTCCCCCTATTGGACACGTTTAGAACTTTTCGTATGAGTGATGAAACTCAAAAGGTGCATCATAATTTAGAAGAGGTAATGAGTGTCTGTTAAGAATTTAGAAAAGACAGAAGCTTTAATACGAATATGCTAAGTAACGAAAACCATTTAGGCGAAGAGTAAGCGAAGCAGTATAGCCTGTGTTATATGAACCGAGCGTTAAGTTTGCAAAGCAACCGTAGAGTTCCAAACCTTGCTAAATTGATATCTCGAATTTATAATGTTTCGGTAAACCAGTCACAAAACATTTTGGCTGCTTCCTTAGGATGAGAAACCAGCCAATAATGCCCTCCATCCACCTCAACAAACTTTTTCTTGATAGGAGGAAGCCTATCATATAAATCCCTAACATAATGAATGGATATTGCCTTATCCCTCTTGGGAGCAAAAAACATCGTTGGTATCTTTAGCTCTTTAACGGGATTTGGAGGAGGTGTTGCTATTTGAGACATGGCGGCACGTACTGTATACCATTTTACGATGTCTGGGTCCTTCATATACTTCTCTGAATTCTTCCTTTCTCTATCTGTTTCGGTCAATCCCTTCCAATCTACATAGAGTGCTGTAGGAATTTTCATTTTAGGGAATAACTTAGCTAATAATTTTCCTAGAGGAATAATTTTCTTTGCTTTCTTAGGAACTTGGTCTTGAAATTTTTTCTCGGTGAGTATCCCCGGATATTGACATATTATGCTTTTAACTGGTGCCTGAGCGAGTCCAAGATAGAAAGTTACAAGACCGCCAAGGCTACCACCGATAGCTCCTATTCTGTCATTAAAGTTACTGAAAATGTATTTAGCAGCATCATTACAATTCTCCACAAGTTCATCTATGGTGAAGTCTCCTCTTTTACCCTCACTATCTCCGTGGCCTTGGAAGTCAATTCCAAAGACATTATAGCCTCTCAAGTGCATGTGGTATTCCAATTCAGCAAGATATAGAGAATGGCAACCTGCACCTGTAATCCATAGAATATTTGGAGCATTTTTATCTTTCTCAAAATATTTTACACTTAAATTTAGCCCTCTCGATTTGAAGGTTGTTCGTCTTATGCTTCTTTCAATTGCCTCTGTATCTGTTTCGTATACATAATTTTTCCAATAATTCTGGTCTTTCATAATTACATTTCTCCCTTCTTGAACTTGAATCTATGCCAATATTTTTTCTTCTTAAAGTCAAATAGACAAAATTTCATATCATAATGAAGATTACTTCCGAAATAGGAGCACAGCTGAAGCAATTTGAAACTGTTAAAAAAGAAAAGACCATACCATCTCTGAAATAAATTATACTTTTTGAACAAAGCGAATCATAAATGCTTAGTTAGATAAAACAGCAATATAATATTTTTGCAACCTAAAGTACCAATCATTTTTCTAAAAACTTTCTGTTCATAAAAGCGATAACTCATGCTTTCTGTTTGGGCCATTTCCAGGCATACCAGAAGATTAAGGCTGGAAGTAAAATCGTCAAAACACACATCACTAAATGTTCAAGAGGTAGTGGTCCTAGTGTGAGATGTCTAAATAAATGACCGATGTAGAAAATTAGGAAGATAATCGCTATAATGATATTTATCTTACGATTTGCACCCTCCTTCAAAGTGACAGAGAGAAAAGCCATCACCAAAGGAATCAACCAAAAGAGTAAGAAAAATAATAGTAGTCCTGTATTAATTTGCATTCCCTCCGCTATCCCGGACATTATTTCATCGATGGCACCTGGTCCCATAAACCATATGATCATTGAAGCTGACATGGCCACTGCCATAAATATCCAAAGAATAGCAATTCTTATCTTTAAAAGTAGAGTGTCCATTAATCATCATTTCCTTTCTTTTTTATCGCCGCTTTATCTAACTAATGTTTAATACAATAACTCACAAAAGTAAAATTGTGTGAGGACAGAAAAGAGAAAAAATGATTCTTTATTGCCTATATTTGGTAGATCTATTGGAGCGTTTAATTATTTTTGGGGATTATAAAATATTATAGCTACTGTCATATTCAATGTTTACATAATATATTATAATACTATTGGTAGGTTATTTGCAAAAATAGCTCCAGTTTACATAGGAAAGGTAGTAGATAAGTTTTTACTCATGGATAAACACCATTATATTTTTATTTCCCCTCAACTATTTCAAATCCAATTTTCTATAACTTATTATATTCGATATATTATATACTCTGAAATTCTTCCTTTTTAAACAAAAAAGCCCTCCAGCAAAATGCCAAAGGGCTGAAAATGTCTTGGCTCCCCCAACAAAACGATTTTCGAACTTTTTGCATGAGTGATGAAACTGAAAAAGTGTGTCACAAGTTGGAAGAAGTAATAATCAATTGTTAATAATTAAAAGATGAAGCTATCTCTTTAATATGGTATATCATAAGCTTTTATTTACTTTTGACTTTGGTATTCCTATCCACCTTGGAGTCTTATCCATATACTCACGGTAGATATCCCCATATTGTTCAAGACATCCCTTCTCTTCAAAATCCGCAAAGGCTACAGTACCCACTGTAAATAGGATTAAAAACAACACAAAGAGCCAGGAGGCTGTTGCAATGCTTGTACCCAGGAAGACAAGAAAATAAGTCACATACATGGGATGTCTTGAATACCGATAAAATCCTTTCGTAATCGGTTCGTTAGGCGGTGAATTTGCCCAGTTTGCCATCACGACGATCATACCAACCAATCCTAATAGAGCAATAGGAACACCAACATAAAACCATATGCTCCCTATTTTCAAAGGTAGGAAAATGGAATATGCTGTAGCGATAAAAATGATATACTTAGAAGAACAGAAGAGTGTCTTATTACTCCTTGAGAGGGAATTAAACTCTTCCTCCTGGGAAGATATTACCCTCCTGTTTGCAAAACGAATAAAGAAAGGACAAGTCAATAAGACGATAAGCATGAAAATCCAAGCATTCCACACGCCTACTTCAAATTCTGGTATTAAAGACATTTTTTCTCCTTTTTTAAGAAATCCCTATTTAATAATTCAATAAAACATTCGAAAATCCTTCTTTTTAAAATAAAAAGCCCTTCAGCAAATGCCAAAGGGCTGGAAATTGTCAGCTCCCCCTATTGGAAAGCTTTAGAACTTTTAAGGGAAATATTACACTTGAAAATATAAGATTAATAAGTTAATTATTCATTATTATAGGTAATCTTCAAAAACTATAATCTATAAAATGTATACGAATAAAAACTTTACAATTTTATTAGTAAGGAGTTAAGGGTTCTGAAGTGTTAAACTTGGTGGAGGCTATTAGACGAGCTTCGTAACTTTTATTTAAGTGATAAAACTGAAAAAGTATATCAAAAGTTAGAGGAAATATGAATAAAGATTATAATTTTCTTAAGTCAATTAATCTTATAATGTAAGAAACACTTTATAATGTCTTTACTATCTAAACAAGTAAAAATTGTTAATTACGATTTGCAATATTGTTACATCTTTGTTATACTTTACAAAAGGAATAATATTTTAAATAAAGGTTGTTAGCGTATATATGTTACATAATAAAAATGTTTTTGCTACATTTCAACATTACAATATTAAACTTTTTACACCCGATTTTAAATCAAGTCTTACTGACCTAATTATTGAACTTGATTATCTTCGTAAAAAGCGCCTTAGAGGAACAACACTTCCGGTAATTTTCTTTCAAATGAAAAATATATTTCTAGTGCTAGAAAGTATTGGTTCATCGAGAATTGAAGGAAACAACACAACAGTTGCAGAATATATTGAAACAATAATAGAAGGAAAGCAATCAAAAGATGAAAAGAGTATTGAAATTCATAACTTAGAAAAGGCAATGAGCTTCATTAACAAAAATATCGAAAGCATAAAAATAAATCGAGGTTTTGTTAGTGAATTACATAAACAAGTTGTGGAAAATATTACTTCTCCTCCCAAGGGAGAAGGAAGTAAAAATCCAGGAAAATATAGAACAAAAAATCTAATAATTGCAAAATCTAAACATATTCCTCCAGATTTTACTCAAGTAAATAACTATATGGTAGAATTTTTTGACTTCATTAACAAAAATGACACTTCTAAATATGATTTATTGAAAATAGCAATTGCTCATCATCGTTTTACCTGGATTCATCCTTTTGATAATGGAAATGGAAGAACGGTTAGATTGCTTACTTACGCAATGCTAGTAAAATATGGATTCAATATCAATATAGGTGGAATACAAATAGTGAATCCATCTGCTATTTTTTGTATTAACCGCGAAAAATACTATAGTGCTCTTTCTTGGGCTGATAATGGTAAAAAAAGAGGAATCTTAAAATGGTGCGAGTATGTTATATCTGGACTTAAAAAAGAAATTGAAAAAATTGACAGACTCTTAGATTATGAATATCTTGCAAAAAAAATATTACTACCTGCAATATCTTATTCGCTAGAAAGAAAAATTATCACAAATATAGAATCAAAAATATTACAAATCGCTATTGAAAAACAAATTTTTAAGTCATCTGATATAAAATCACTCATGCCGAGTAAAGCACATACCGAAAGATCTAGAATTTTGCGTAGCTTGAAAGATAAAAAAATGATAGCTCCTATAAAAAATAAAACCAGAATATACAGCTTAAGATTTTACAACAACTATCTTTTAAGAGGAATTATTGGCGCATTAACTAAAGAAGGTTTTGTCTCAATAAATGATTAATATTCGCAAAAAAGAACGATCAAGTTTTCTGGATCAGATTACATATATTCACATATTTTATATTTATCTAAGCTCTAGAGATATCTGTTAATTGATTTTCACACCTCAATAGACTTCCACGCCTTTACAGACGTGTTACTCACTTTAACAGACTATCGTCTGTCCCGACTTGCCGGGAACTGGCTCTCATCCCCACCTTTATAGATGGGGAGTTCCCGCTAGATTAAAAAAGCCCTGGTTTGATTACCAAAGGGCTGGAAATTGTCAGCTCCCCGGGTTGATGTCTGAAAGCGTGCTATTATGGGATAAGATAGGTCTTGAGATGAAAAGAGTTAGAGCTGGGCATATAGGGATTTACTTGACTCCTTAAATAATTACCTTAAAGGAAAGTGGGGTTCTTTACTTATGTTATACTCCTATTTAGAAAAACTCACCCGGAACATAACTAAAAGGTTAGACGTTGTTTCAGCCCGCATTTTATGATTTCTTCTAATCACTAAATATAACCATGAAGTTGTAAGAAAATGCAGATTAGAGAGAAAGATAAGCAAGCGCCCACGAAAAGAAAGATAATAGTTGCAAGCATCACCGCTAATTGTAAAGGTAATACATAAGTTCTATGCTTGAATTCTGCGGTTGGTTCCAATTTCAGTTCCATTTCGATTTTTTGGAGATGCTGCACGGCGCGACGTTCGCCATCTTTCATACCATGCATGTGAATTAAAACACAGATACCAAAAAGCCCAATTGCAATTAATCCGAGAGCAAGTATAGATTTATTGTCTGGAAGTCCAGCTATGACGAAACCACTTATGCCCAAATATGCAAAAGGTACTTGCCAGAGTTGGGAACTATACCATCGTGAACGAGAATTAAGCTCAGCAAGTTGCACTATAAGTGATTCGTCCTTTGCTTTTTTCATTTCATTTCGTCTATCCATACTAATCCCTCCTTTCATGTAAAGTTCGGATAGATATATTTACATTTAGTTATTGTCCTTTATAAAGTCTAAATAAATATAAGATTTGGCATAGACGGAACGATTTCGGATTACTCTTTATATCCGAACTTACTATTTATTTTAAAATTCTCTGATAATGTCTTTTATCTTTCTTCTAATTATTCATAAACTAAATTTCTCATATCTTTCTATATTTTAATACGACACTTATTTTAAAAATCCTTCTTTTTTAGGAAAATAATTAACAGAAACAAAAAGCCCTTCAACAAAAGCCAAAGGGCTTGGAATTGACAAGCTCCCCCTATTGGAAACACTTAGAACTTTTAAGGGAGATATTGCATTTGAAAATATAAGATTAATAAGTTAATTATTCATTATTCTAGGTTATATTCAAATAAAATTTGACAATTTTATTAGTAAAGAGCAAGGGTTCTAAAATGTTAAACTTGGTGGAGGCTGGTAGACGATTTTCGCAACTTGTGTATGGGGAATGAGACAAAAAAGACGTATCATAAATTGCCTGAAGTCATTGGAATACACTAAAAATACAACCTCTATAATAATAGTAAAATAATTAATTCTTTAAAAATTATAATTCTCCTTTTACACCTTTTCCATTTTAGAATAGATTCCTTTTCATTACAAAGCTTATTTTAGCTTAAAATTGTACTTTTGTTAAAATGGAAATGTACATCATTAAATAAATTTTATCTTTTTGTTTTATATTATTTTAAAAAATATCTTAAGAAAAATAGTATGACACTTTACTTTTATTTTAGCTAAAACATATCTTCTTCTTTCTGAAATATCCATCCATCTTTGCAAAAAGTACATTCTTTTTTAGAAGAAGCGTACATAATATTTCTTATATGTTTTGTACAAGTATATTCTGCTATTCGTTTATCCTCTATAAAAATACGATTACCCAACCCAAAAATAGCATGATGATAAAATTTTCCTATATTTTTTTCATATTCTTTCTCGATAAGATTTAATATTTCAACTACAATTCTCCCGCTAGAAATCACATCATCTACAAGCAAAATATTTTCTCCCTCTCTTATGCTAGGTATTAACTCACTATAATGATATCTTCCTCTTTTAATAGTGTTCGTTTTAATGGATTTTCTTAAATGAATTTTATCAAAAAACTTTTTAGACCAAACAGTGTAAGTCAAGGAACACTTAAAGCAAAATGATAAATTAACAGCAATAGGAATTGCGCTTGTACCAATTGCTAAAATATTTTTAATATTATTTCCTTTATGTAATTTCCAAATATTTTTTGTTAGTCTATGTAATAAATCCTGATCGGACACCAAACTTCTACAATATAAATATGTATCTGTATGATCTCCATTAATCAACTTATAATGTCCAGTCTCTCTATTTTTTTCAAACCAGTTTTCTAAGAGTTTATCAAGCTTTGGGTCTTTCAAGCTTCTTGCTGTTTTATAATATGTTTTAACTTTTTTAACATTTTTGTAAAAATCATCTTTTTTTATTGTTGATTTTCTTTCTAAAAAAACGGGGAGTTTGGATTTAGAAATTCCAATTTTTTCTTTACTAATAATTCTATGATATAGTATATTTTCAATTAATTTTTTTTCCATTGAAAATTTGGCAAAAATAGGTTTTTGACTAAGTTCATTAACGTACATGTTTTTAGTAACTATGCAATGTTTTTTTTCATTACATTCTATAAAAAAGTCGTTAACATAGTCTATTTCCTTTTGTATTTTCCTTGTTTTAAATTCTCTAAGAAAATCTTTTATTTCTTTTTGTAGCTTTTTTGTTGATTTATCCGGAGCTTGCCATCTTATATTTATATTAACAGTTCTATCAACAACATCAAGTTGTATTTTTTCCACAAAAAGGCAAGCAGACCAATGAATTCTTGTATCATTTTCCAAATTACAAGCGGTTATTCTATTGGGTTCAGGAATACGTTCAAAATTTCCATCCAATTCATCACATATCCTTAATATTCCAGCTAACAATCTTGGTCTATAAACATCACCCTGATAATCTTTTTTCATTTTCCAAGTTTCATTATCATTAATTAGTTTATTTATATAATTATCCCCGCTATGTGAAAAAGCAATATGTTGTGCTTGAAACATTACATTTTTATGTCCATGGCTCTTATTATCAAACATTTTTTTAGGAAAACCTGATATTAAACTGCTATTTAGTTGTTTTTCTATTAATTCGAATCCTGTAATAGTATGATACTTTCTAATATCATCTGGAGAGAGAGGAAGTTTGGGTACACCGGAAGACACTTCTACTAAATACCCCCATTTGTTATATTGCATTCCGATATCATGAATAAGCGAGGAAATTGCGAAAACGAATTTCTCGTAGGCACTCCATTCATAAAGTGATTCATCTAGTTGTAAAAAATAATCAATTATTGTGTAACTATGCTTTAAACCGTGATCTGTGTAATTGTTAAGATCTACGTTTTTCCAAATTTCTTTTACGGATGCATATACACTTGACATTAGATTTATTGGGTCGCAATCATGAAAATTAGTTTCTTCGAGTTTTAACCACTTTATTAAATCTGCCACTGATTTTATTTTATTTCGACCGATAGACATAATTTAGCTTTTCCTTTGGTTTACATAAAGAAATAATCTGATCTGGAGAAACTAGCCTGGGTATTCCGACCTCTAAATTATAAATTGAAATAATTTTTATTATTTTTGAAATATTCATGTTATTCAAGAAAAATAAGGCTCGATCAATCTCGCTTCCTGTTGCAATTACTTCTTCAACAAGGATTACGTTTTTATCTTGAAGCATATTTCTTAGTTTTCTTCTATGCAGGTTTAACGAAGGAATTGGTCCAAGTTTATCTATAGCTACGACTGGCTTTCCTAATATCGTCTGGACACATGATGCAAAAATTAATGAAGTATTGTTTGTTGTAACTATTGCGTCTATTTGATTATATAAATCTATATCTCTCCTAAAATATTCTAAGATAAATACAATTATTTCATATGCGATTGAATGTATTGCAATATAATTCTTTCCAATTTCTTTTACATTAAGATAACAAGAAACTAACATGTTATTTTCCATAACTCTGTAGTATTTGCCTGATATACATACCCGAGTACTCTTTTCATCGTTCTTATTAGGGATATCTAAATTTCCAGGTTCGGATAAAAGCTGAGTCAACATATCATTTGATACAATATTGCGAAAGTTCAATAGATCTGAAATTTTTTTCTCTTTTTTTCTATTAAAATCATCAATAGCAAGCTTTTCTATTTTTTTATCTCCTTTTGAGCCACCTTCAAATTTTAGTAAATCACCCTTTTCGTTAAATTTAGCGATTAATATGGGGCATGGATAGGTTTCTGCTAATATTTGGTTTAATAAGCCTTCTCCCATGACCAATAAAATTGGCCTTATATTTTTGAATGAATTTAAGCTTGATATTAATTTAGAAATATGACCAAATCTTTCAAATGGCACTAAATCTATAAAGACATAGGGATTTTTATTAATTTTTATACATGAATAAATATCTAATATTTTTCTTATATCTAATTCAGTACCACACCTCAAACGAGCATAATTCAATGGTCCAACTTGTCCTTTAGTTAGTAATTCTAATATTTTATATTTTAGTGGTTCAATAATTTTCATTTATTTTTCCAACTTTGGTAAAGTTAAATCAATAAAAATGTGGGTACCGGGAATTTCTGGATAATCATCAAAGTTTATCAAATTCCTTAGCCATTTTCTAGTAGGTACTCTGTAGAATTCATCAAATTTCATTTTATAGTGATTCTTAGAAAGATCAATTTCTGCATATTTACTTCCTGTTCGAATGCCCATTTTTCCAGATCGATCTCTTATATATTTCAAAACTGGATAAAGCCCTAATATACCATCCTCATTATTGTAAAATCTATATAAAAGAGCTTCAATTATTGCTTGCTCATCAGTTTTTATCCATGTTTTTTTTCTTCTATTTTGTAAAGTATATTTAAAGCCCTTTCCGATATCATTACAACAAAACCTTATTATTCTATATCCAGGTGGTGTGGGTGTATAAGCGACAAGTCCCTTACCTGTTCCTTCTTCATTACCACCATGAAGAACGATATTTAATATTAACTCTCGTATCGTTGCTGTAAAAGGTTTAACATATTCATAGAATTCTTCGCCAATTTCATTAATATCAAAATTTTTTACTAGATATTTTGTAATATAACTATTGGAATAATTCATAACATTTCCCCAGTTATTTTTATCTACTAATTGTATTTTTCGAAGGGAATATGGGTGATCATCGTGTGAATAATATTTTTCATCTGCAGCTTCAAGTTTTGCTTCATCATCAAAAAAAATACCCAAGTCATCGGTAAGAGAATTAAAACCTAAATATTTTATAAAAGAAATTTGATCATAATTATCTGGAAGAATGATTTCGGTATATAAATTATTAACGGTTTTCCTATATAAAGAGATAAAACCAATCCACAATATTCCATCATGCCCCAATATATCAATATCTCGTAAATTTATTTCCAATTTTTTCTCAGTAAGTAAATTATCCCATTTCTCTTTACTTTCTATCAATGAAAAAGTATCCCAATGAAAAATTTTCCTTTTTTTATAATCCAGTTCTATTAATTTAGAAATGTTAAAGTCCATTTTACACCTCCTTGTAAAATATAAGATAACACGAAGGTACCTTATTTGTATTTAATATATTAGTTCTAAATATGATAAAATAAAATTATAAGACTATAATAGAGGGCTAAATCTTAATTTAGTTTTGATACTATTATTTAATAAATATTGGATATCATTATTTTTATCTATCGATAGATACCCACGCCTTTACAGGCGTGGTACTTTCAAAACTCAAGCTTTGCTTGTCCTGTTTCTTCCTTTTCTTGTGATTCTACGTATCTTCGGATCACTTCTTCGTTTATCCCTACCGTAGATACAAAATACCCTTTACC
>DAOUWX010000171.1 GCA_030666935.1 Atribacterota bacterium
TCCCGGCAAGGTCTATAAAACCAACACCATTTTCATTGCAGATTTGTTTAGATTCTTCAGAGATAAAGGTCGCAGCAAATACACCATAATAGTTTTTTCTATTACTAACCATGCATTTTATTTTATTTACCGCCATTCTTGTATAACGTGGTTGTCCTGCCGATTTAACTTCAAAAACGATTAAATACTTCTTTTTATTTTCAGTCTTTACTTCTACAATTAAATCAGGTTGAACCTGCTGGTCAAGGAATAGATTTTTAACTTCTGACTTTATACTATCTACTTTGATAAAATCAGTAGATTCAAACAGATTTCGTATATTTTTTTTGATATTATCAATAATTTCTTTTTCCGTAACCATTATTTCACCTAATATTGCTCTTTCAGCGTTTGCTGAAATTATATAATATAATGAAATATAAGTCAAGAGTTCATTTCAATTTTCACTGAAAAGTTATTTTTCAGCGTTTGCTGAAACATCCGAAAAAGTGTAAACGGTACAAAATATTTTCAAGTTTGAAATTTAAATCTTTGGTAAATTATGGCTTTGCTTTTTGCGTGGTATTAAATGCAGGAAGATAAAAAAGTCAGTCCTCCTTTTGTATTGGTTGTCATATTATGGAAAATAGGAACATCCTATTTTTTCTATGGTTTAGCTTTCTCAAAAGCCTCAACCATCCGGTTAAGAAACTCCTCAGACCCTATAGGTTTTCAGGAAAAGTTACTGGATTATTGATTTGGCACACCCCCATGACATTCTAAATCTCTCACTCATATCAATTATTTTATCCACAAAACACAAAAAAATCCAGGTCTTTCAATTTTGGATAATTCTTCTTCTTTTTGCATACTAATTTCCTCTTCTTTAATATCGGGAGGGATGTATAAGCATTCTTTTGTAGCAAATATATTTTTACTCATTTGTTTCTTAAAATCTTCTATACTTCTAAGTTGGGCATATTTAAATACAGTATTTTCTTGAAACTCTTTTGAGGTGTATAACTTGCCCCATTTACTTTCTCTATTTATTGTTCCAATCATTATTTGTCCTTTATTTTTACAAACTCTGAATACTTCAATTATCGCTTTACTTATATCTTTTATAAATTCAAAGGTAGCCATGGAAAAGACTGCATCAAAATGTTGATCAGGAAAATTTAAATCATATACGCTCATATTATAATAACTTATAGGGACATTTTCTTTTTCTGCTTTTTTTCTTGCCAGAATAAGCGTTTTATCGGAAAGGTCAATTCCGCTAACCTTACAACCCTTTTTAGCGAGTTTTATACTAAAATTTCCCGTTCCACATCCTATATCTAATACTTTTATCCCTTTTTTTATTTTAAAAAGATTGAAAGCGCATTCACTTTCTACTAAATCAACGTGTTTCCCCAATTTAGTTTTATACCAATCATCATAAATATTAGATTCGTTATCAAATATAGCCATTTATAAAACTCCTTATATAAAAACTTATAATATACCTAAGATTCCTTTTTCGATCTCATTAAATTTTTTTGAGGTAATTATCCCCCTATTTCTGGGTTTGGGAAGGTCCACAACTATTTCTTTCTTTATCTTGGCAGGTCGGTCAGACAATACATATATGCGGTCTGATAAAAATATCGCTTCTTCGATATCATGAGTAATAAATAGAATTGATACTTGTAATTTTTCTAAAACCCCTAAAAGCCAATTCTGCATCTTAAATCTGGTAATTGCGTCGAGCCCTCCAAGAGGTTCATCAAGAAGAATAATATCTTTGGAATTCATGTAAGTTCTCATTAAGGCAGCCCTTTGCCTCATTCCGCCTGAAAGCTGATGCGGATATTTATATTCAAATCCCTCCAACCCGAATAATTTAAAATATTTTTTTACTCGCTGGTGAGATTCTTTTCTATTATATCCTCTTATCCTTAAAGGCAAAGCAGCATTATCAATTATTTTTTGCCAGGGAAGTAAAAGATCTTTTTGATACATATAGCTTACCTTGCCTGTTTTACCGGTACATTCTTTCCCATCTATTAATACTTTACCACTATCAATGTGAATCAAACCTGAAATCATATTAAATATGGTACTCTTCCCACAGCCACTGGGACCTATAAGAGTAACAAATTCATTTTCTTTTAGTTCCAAAGAAATATCATCTATTATGAGCATATTCTCATAATTTTCTTTAAAATGAATTATCTCTAATTTTTTTTTATTATTTTTTAGGTAAGTATTCATTGGTAAATGCTTCATCTACATCCAGTTCCTGTTCTATTAATTTTCTCTCATACATCCAATGAGAGTAATTCTGCCAAATTTCTTCTTTCATCTCTCCCCATCTCTTGGCATCAGACTGGTACTCTGAGGCTAAATATTTCTGGCTGGCAATTGCAATTTCTCTATCTGTTTCGGGAGCATTTTTTAGCAGTGCCTCTACAGCTTCTTCCGGTTCCTCTATACAAAATTTATAACCTCTACTAGTAGCTCTTAAAAATCTCCTTACTAAATCAGGATCATTATTGATTAAATTTTCATTAGCAATAATTACAGGAGTATAGAAATCAAGTTCTGAATCAAAATCTTGAAGTAAAATAAAATTAATAGGGAAATTTTTTAATTTAGCAGCAACTCCGTCCCATCCATAGTATATCCAGGTATAGTCTACATATTTCTTAACACTTGTAAAGAAATCTATTGCTCCAATATTAATAATTTCAGTTTTGGAAAAATCTCCCCCATCTTTTTCCATAAGAGCTTTTATCATAGCTGTTTCCATTGGTGAGCCCCAGCCCCCATATTTTTTCCCTTCAAAATCCTTAGGACTTTTAATACCTCTTTCTGTTGGGGAAGCAAAACCTGAAGTATTATGCTGTATTATGGTTGCAATTGCTTTTATCGGCAAAGGTTCTTTGGTAGTTCTGGCATAGGTTACCTGTTCCTGATAGCTAATGCCAAATTCGCCCTGGCCGGCAGCGATTAAAGCTGCACTTCCACCTTCAGAAGGCTGGATGATATCAACCGAAAGCCCTTCTTCTGCATAATATTCTTTTTCTTTGGCCACATACATCCCGGTGTGATTGGTGTTGGGTATCCAGTCAAGCAAAACAGTAATTTTCTTAAGATTTTTTTCGCCTCCACTATCAGCAAAAATACTTGCGGATAGCCACATACATAATAATATACTTACCACTAAAATTAAAAATACCTTTCTAAACATTTTTTCCTCCATTTTTTTAAATAATTTTATTTATTTTCTCTTATCCAGGGCATAGTTAAATACTGAATGAGCTCTATTGTCTTAAAAAGTATCAGGCTTAATAATATAATTATTACTATTGCAGAAAATACTTTATCTAGAGCAAAAGATTGCCTGACTCTGGTCATATATACTCCCAATCCATCTTTTCCTCCCATCCATTCTCCTATTACCGCTCCCATAACGCTATAAGTAGCGGCAATCTTTAATCCTGAAAAAAAACTGGTAAGAGCTGCAGGAAATTTTGCAAACTTAAATATTTGAAAATAATTTGCCTTCATTGATTTAAATAAATTAAGCATATCCCTATCTATTGATTCCAAACCTTCTAATAGGTTTACTACAATGGGGAAAAAGCATACTAAAATTACTACGATAATCTTGGGCAATTTATCAAATCCAAACCACATTATCAGTAAAGGCAGTAATACAATGATTGGTATGGTCTGAGAAACTATAAATAAAGGGTAAAAAGCCCTTTTTATTAAACTAAAGCTATCCATTAGAACAGCCAGAATGATTGCTAGTAGTATGGCTATAAAAAACCCTGTAAAAGCTTCTTCTAAAGTAGTAATTATATGTGGTTTTAACTCCGGAAGTATCCTGAAAGTGGTAATTATTATATCAAGAGGAGAAGGCAAAATATATCTTGCTACAATTCCTCTATCTACAATATATTGCCAGCTCATGAGAATAATCATAAAAAATACTGTCGGGGTTAATTTAATTCCTATATTTTTTAACCTTTTCATCTATGGTAACGCCTTCCGGTTTATAATCAATTTTAACTATTGAGACAACTCTTGGCACCCCTTCTTTTATACATATTTGCTGAGATTTTTTGACAATATCTATTAATTTATCAAAATCCCCTTCCATAGTAGTCTCCATTGCCCCCACTTCATATTTAACCCCGCTTTTATCAATATATTCTATTACTTTATATACTATTTCATATACTCTTTCTTCTTTAACAATTGGTAAGACTTGAAAACTTACATTTACTCTAGGCACCTTTTTCCCTCCTTTAAATTAATATAAACATACAAATAAAAAAACCATCACCCAAAATAGGTAATGGTTTAGTAAATTCTCCAATCATAATATTACTTCCCTACGCTAGAATTATCTAGATCAGGTTTAAGGGTCAAAGCGAAAATGCTTTCTCTCAGCAAAAGCTCCCCTAGAAATATATATTTAATTTTATTACAAACAAATTATAACAAAAATATCATTTTTTGTAAACACTAACCTAATCTAACAACCATAAAGTAGCTTAACCTTCCTTTATAACACCCTGGTTTTTTACAAAATAGATCCATATGCGGAAAAACTATGGAAAAATGCCTACTCTGAAAGCCTTATATAATAAGGGTTTTAGCGAATAATCA
>DAOUWX010000240.1 GCA_030666935.1 Atribacterota bacterium
ACCAGGCCATTATCATATATGGCGGCACAGTTAAATACGGCTTCCGCTTCCCAGGCATTTTCTTTTTTAGGTAATAAGATGGGTTGGTCTGATAGTCTTTTTAGTTTTATCATATAATTGCCTCTTTTAATTTTTTATCATATGCTTTCACAATTAGCAAAATTTAGAATATTGCTTTGCCTGTATCTTTGTAGAATAGATGTATTCTCAAAAGATCAAATAAGACTTCGAGTTCCTTGTCCTCTTTTACTTTTAAATCACCCGGTGTTTTAACTACAAGAAACCCAAACTCTTTTTCTAAATGAATAACTGTGTCTGATCGTAACAACTCTGCAAAGTAGACTTTGCCTTTTGTTGATGCTACCTGGTCTGTTTGTGCCCGACCGGTTATATAAATATGTTCGGGCCTTATGCCTAAGATATAATTTCTCTTGTCTGAAAAATTAGAGACTTTATCTTTAAATTTATCCAATAAAGGAATTTCTAAACCTTTCGCCCTCAAGTATAATACTTTATTCTGACTCACGATCTCAACTTCAATAAAATTCATCTGTGGTGAGCCGATGAAGCCGGCTACAAAAGTATTGACTGGATTATGATAAATCTCATCAGAACTGCTTAACTGTTGGAGTATGCCTTGTTCCAAAACTGCGATTCGGTCACCCATAGTCATCGCTTCTACCTGATCGTGGGTAACATAAATAGTTGTGACTTTAAGATTTTCCTGTAATTTTTTTATCTCGGTACGCATTCTAACCCGCAACAGTGCATCGAGATTGGATAGCGGTTCATCCATCAACAATACTTTAGGCTCCATAACGATTGCTCTAGCAACCGCCACTCGTTGTCTTTGCCCACCGGAAAGTTGTGCCGGATAGCGGTCCAATAAATTATCTATTCCTAACAATTTAGCTGCCCAGATAACTCGCTTCTTTATCTCCTTCTGAGAGTATTTTTTAACCCTTAAGGGAAAAGCGATATTGCTATCTACGGTCATATGTGGCCATACAGCATAATTTTGAAATACCATCGATATATTCCTATCTTTTGGTGGAAGATAGGTCATGTCATCGTTATCGAAAAAGACTCTACCTGCAGTAACCCTCTCCAAACCAGATACACAACGTAACAATGTCGTCTTGCCACAGCCAGAGGGACCAAGCAATACCACAAACTCACCTGGTTTGATCTCCAAATTTATATCATTAACTGCTTTCACTCTTTCAAAATATTTCTTCAAACCTTTAAGTCTTACCTTAACCAATCTTATTTTACCCCTCTTTCTCTCATCCGAGATTGTTAAACCTATAAAAATTTACTTAAGCGAGATGCCCCACATGGTTACCAGATGCCTTCTTACAAAGAAAATAAAGACCATTGCTGGTACAGCCATAATAAACCCAGCAGTAAATTTATAATAATCCGGTGAAGCCATTGCAGTTCTGAGAATATGTGCTGGCAGTGTCCTGTTTGTCAAAGTCAATATAGTTGCAACGAACACCTCATTCCATGAGATGATAAATGCAAATATTGCCGAGGCGGCCAGGCCGGGCAGGGCAAGTAGTAAAGTTATCCTGAAGAATGCCTGTATGCGTGAGAGACCAAAAATCATTGCCGCCTCTTCATAATCCACCGATATGCTCGATAAAATGCTTGAAGATATAAGGATAATCATCGGCAATACCATAGCAGTATGCGCTAAAGCTATTCCCAAAATAGTATCACTGACTCCAATCTTCATAAAAATTATGAGTAAAGGTATGGCCAGGACCATTAAAGGAAACATCCTTGTCGCAAGGCACAATAATTTTAAAAAGTTCTTGCCGGGAAAGATATACCTTGATAAGGCATAACCAGCAGGTAAACCAATTACAAAACTAATCAACATGGTCAATCCGGCAACTTTAATACTGGTTAGAATCGCCCTCCACGCTTCAAGCTCAAAGAAAAGGTCTTTAAATTGATTTACAGTGAAATGTGTGGGTATCACTTTCTCAATCTGATAGTAATCCTCGGGTAAGGCGAAAGCTGAAATTGTAATCAGTACCAATGGCGTCAAAAACCATATCACAATTAACCCCGCAATAATGATGGTAACCATTTGTTTAATTTTTAAGATTGTAGGAATTCTCTGTTTCTCCATGTTTACCTTTCTATTAAATTTATAAATTTGACTTCTTAAATTCACTTTTTCAACTCAAGATGTTTGGTTTTTAAGAGAGTGATATATGCCCAACTAATGAGTATACAGATGAGAGCAATAATGAAACCATAAGTTGCTGCAAGCCGAAAATTGTTAAGATCTGCCTGCTGATAATATACCTCCCCTGCCAGTATCGGAATATCTCTACCGGAAAGCAGCCAAACAACACCGAATATCTGGAATGCAAAGAGGGTTCGGATAAGTAAAGCAGATTGCAGACTCGGCATAGTCAGTGGTAATGTTATATAAAAAAACTTTTGCCAGCTACTAAACCCAAACACATCGGCTGCCTCAAAATAATCCTTGCTTATCATCTGAAGACTGGCCAGAAGGATGACAAACACCAAAGGGGTTGCTCTCCACAACTCGGTTAGTACTATGACCCAGAAAGCACGTGAACTTAATCCCAAACCAAAAAAGTAAATAGGTGTCTCGATAATACCTAAACTCATTAAAAACTTGTTTAGAAACCCATGTGAGGTGAAAATATTATAGCTCATTAGAGCAGCTGATACATCACTTAATGCTAAAGGTATGGAAATGATATAGAGAACGGTCATATAACCTTTAAATCTACTGTTCACGAAAAGTGCGAGCAGGAATGCGAAAACAACCTGTAAGGGCACTATAATAATCAAGAATAACAATGTATTTTTTAATGCTTTCCAAAAGGTAGAATCTCGAGTCAAAGTAATAAAATTTTCCAAGCTAAGCTTGCCTGCTTCAGAAGTGAAAGTAATCCCCAAAGCTTTTATTAAAGGATAACCGACAAATCCAGCTAAATAAATCAAAACCGGAAGGAAAAGTAGATAAGGTATCCAATTTTTTTCTCTGGGGTTAGAAGATATCATTATCTCTCCTTTTACAACATCCTTTTATAAATTACTAAAAAACGCGCCTCCCACCGTAAGCTAAAGGTTTAATTTTAGGTAGGGAGGCGCAAAGAAATTACCTGTTATAACAATGGTACACCAACTTCTTCAAATATCGCTCTTAACTTATCCGCTGCTGTTGTAATAGTCGTTTCAATATCAGCGCCTTCGACGACTATCTTGGTAAATACATCACGATAAGTTGCAGTAAATTCGCCACCTTTCGCACCAAGACTTGGTATCATCACCATAACTGAATCTGCAGCTCCTGACTGGGCAAGTACTCCTGTGGCTAAAATCTTTAGTGGTCCTACCGGGATGGCACCTTCTGC
>DAOUWX010000327.1 GCA_030666935.1 Atribacterota bacterium
AATTGGCAAAGTTACACCAGCAAATTACTGAATTAGAACATGTAAAAAGAAAGAAAATAAACAGTTCATCACATATGGAAAGATATTTTAATCAATAGAAGGTGATCAAATGAGTAAGATTAGATGGGGTGTGCTGAGCACCGCCAAAATTGGTATCAAAACGGTGATTCCCGCTATGCAATTGGGCGAGTATTGCACAATTACCGCCATTGCTTCACGCCAATTGGAAAAGGCACAGGCAGCAGCCGGTCAGTTAAGTATAGAAAAAGCTTATGGTTCCTACGAAGAACTGCTGGCCGACCCCGACATCGATGCTGTTTACATCCCGCTTCCCAATCATTTGCATGTTCCCTGGACCATTAAAGCACTGAATGCCGGCAAACACGTTTTGTGCGAGAAACCTATTGGCTTAAGTGCAGCCGAAGCGCAGAAACTATTGGGCACTGCCAGGAAGTTTCCCCGGCTAAGGGTTATGGAGGCATTTATGTATCGGCACCATCCGCAGTGGCAGTGGGCAAAGCAAAAGGTTTCCCAAGGGAAAATCGGTAAATTACGGACGATTCAATCTTTTTTCTCCTACTACAATGCCCACCCCGATAACATTCGCAACAAAGCTGATATTGGCGGTGGGGGACTGATGGATATTGGTTGTTACTGTATTTCACTTTCGCGATTTATTTTTGGGGCTGAGCCCTGGCGGATCTGCGGTATTATGGAAGAAGACCCAAATATGAAAGTTGATCGTCTAACTTCCGGTATATTGGAGTTTAGCCGCGGCACTTCTACATTTACCTGTGCGACCCAGCTGGTGCCTTACCAGCGGGTTAATATCTTTGGCACCAAAGGGCGGATTGAAATCGAAATACCTTTCAATGCCCCGTCTGACCGACCGTGCAAAGTATGGTATGGAGAGGGTAACAGGATTGAAGAGGTTGTGCCGGAAGTTTGTAATCAGTATACCATTCAGGGAGACCTGTTTTCCCGGGTAGTACTGGAAGATAAAGAGGTCCCGGTACCGCTGGAAGATGCTGTGGCAAATATGCAAGTAATCGGAGCACTCATCAGCAGTGCCAGGAGTGGAAAATGGGTTAACCTTTAACTGAAAACTTTTCTCTCAAAAAAGAAGGATTTTTCCTTATCCTTGTCGTATCTTAATATTAGTATTTCAAAAATATTTGTTAATTAACTTTATAGAGTAGATGCAGTGAGTCAGTATAAGTATCTATGAGTAGATTACTAACCCAGATTGTAAACCATGTTTAATTATTTAGTTAATTAAAGGAGGAAAAAATACTATGGAAAAGAAAGAAGAGCGCCGTTCCGAAAAAGAAAGAAGATCAGGGGAAAACCGCAGAAAATCTAAAGACCCAAATTACAAAGTACCTGAACGAAGAAATGGCCGGGACAGAAGAATTGATAAGAGAAGAAAAAAATGAAGGGTGCAAAATAATTTAATACAACAAAGAGGGCTTTTAGGAAAATTATAGTAATTATTTATATAATAATAGCTGTATATGTAATTGTTTATCTTATGAGATGAATAGGGAGCAAATACGATGAAAGATGAGAATAAGACAAAAGCAGAATTATTAAAAGAGTTGGAAATTTTGCGGGAAGAACGGGAAAAAGGTGTATTCAAAAACATCACCGAGTGCAAACAGGCAGAGGAAGATTTGAAAAAGAATGAACACTTTCTAAATAATATTTTTGAGAGTGTACAGGATGGTATCAGCGTTCTGAAACCTGATCTGACTATCCGTCATGTAAATAAAATAATGAATAAATGGTATGAAGAAAACCTTCCTTTAGAAGGGAAAAAGTGCTATGAAGTTTATCATAATGCGCATAAGCCGTGTGACCCCTGCCCAACCCTTCGTTGTTTGGAGTCCGGTAAAACAGAATGGAATGTTGTACCGGGACTCCCGGGTTCTCCTGTAAAGTGGATTGAACTTTTCAGTTATCCAATAAAAGATCAAAATTCAGGTGAGATAATCGGTGTGGCTGAATTTGTTCGCGATATAACTAAGCGTAAACAGGCAGAAGAAGAGCTAAAAGGTTCAGAAGAGCGTTTAAAAATATTATTTGATTACGCACCTGATGCATATTATATAAGTGATTTAAAAGGTAATTTTATCGATGGTAATAAGGCAGCTGAAAGAGTGATTGGTAATAAAAAAGAAGAATTAATCGGAAGGAATTTCTTTAAATTAAAATTACTTTCTCTTAATGATATGCCCAAAGCAGCTAAACTATTAGCTAAAAATATTAGGAGACTACCAACAGGACCAGATGAATTTGTATTGAATCGAAAAGATAATAGTAGAGTTACAGTTGAGATTTCTACTTATCCGGTAAAGATTAAGGGAAGAGCTTTAGCATTAGGTATAGCAAGGGACATCACCAAGCGCAAGCAGGCGGAGGAGGAAACTCTGCAGAAGACGGAAGACATGGCCTTGATCAATACAATAAATGACGCCGTTAACCGAGGTGACACTCT
>DAOUWX010000179.1 GCA_030666935.1 Atribacterota bacterium
AACAACTCATAATAAAGTGCCATATTAAGTTCATCAAATATCACTATATCATAATCGCCGCTTTGCACCCCTTCTATACCAAAAGAAAAGGCTTTTTGCGCTTCCTTATAATCTATCTTTTTTGCTTTGCCTTTATAGACAAAATCTTTAGTGCCAAAAGTCTTTAAAGTTATATTAGGAATTAATTCAACTGAATGAAGTTCTCCATAGTCCCATTTTTTCATAAACTGAACTATTAACACTTTCATATTTCTGCCTGCTGCCCTGAGTGCTAAACCTAAGGCGGCGGTAGTTTTGCCCTTTCCATCACCGGTATAAACTTGAATTAAACCTTTTATCATCTCACCAACTGACCCCCCATCTTTATAAGTCCAAAACATTCAAAATTATTATACCAAAATAGTCAGTAAAAAAATAGTTTATAATTCTTTCGGTAAATTGAAAAATTCCTAAAATTTATTATCTATTAAAAAAGAGATTATTAAAACAATATTGAATATTATTTATATGGCTTCTGAAAGAATAAAATAAAGGGGAATTTATCTTTTTTATTCTCTGTTACCTTTGGGAGCAATGTTAGAAATTTGGGTAAATTTTTCTTTTTTCTGTTTTTTATCTTAATTTTAAATTTTGAATTATGGTTTTTCGTTTTGCGTTTTAAGTTTTTCGCTATTAATCAATTAACTAATTTTTTTACATTATACAATATTCAGAATTCAAATAATTTTCAATTGTAATTTTTCATATAATGTATTATAATTTTATTGATTGAAAATTAAATATTTAAAGATAAGCAGATTAAGGGAAGAGTGGTGAAAATCCACCGCAGTCCCGCTACTGTAATGGGAGACGAAAGCTGTAATAGGCCACTGTTAAACACTTATCAAAAAGTGATAAATGGGAAGGTACAGCGATTAGATTGACCCCTGAGCCAGGAGACCTGTCTGTTTAGACAAACCAATCACTTCTTCGTGGAAAAGGGGGTGTTATTTTTATTTATAAAATATAAAAAAGTTTCTAATTATTCCAACTAATTAACTAATTAATCAATTAACTAATTTATTAATGAACCAAAGGAGATAAATCATGAAAATATTTAAAAAATCAATTTTAGTTTTTACTTTTCTATTTCTTATATTAAGTTCTTTACTCTCATTCAGTTTCGCGGGAGCGAGCAATTACCCCTTAACCATAATCGATGATACCGGGTCAATAATTACAATTCCCCAAGAACCACAACGCATCATCTCCACTGCTCCCAGTAATTCTGAAATATTATTTGCCCTGGGGCTTGGTGATAAAGTAGTCGGAGTAACAGATTATACCAATTATCCTGAGGAAGCAACAAAAGTAGAAAAAATAGGGAAAATGTCACCTCTTAACTTAGAAAAAATTACTTCATTAAAACCAGACCTTATTTTAGCCTATGCCGGATTTCAATTGAAGGAAATTCCACGCTTACGAGAATTGGGTTTTAATGTATTAGTTATTGAACCTTTAACCATTAAGGAAACTCTCAAAAGCTTAAAAATGGTGGCTATTGTTTGCGGAATACCTGAAAAAGGGAACACTTTAGTAGAAGATTTATCGCAAAGACTTAATAAAATTAAATCCGAAGTTTACAATATTTCTATTCCTAAACGTCCCAGAGTATTTATCGGAGGAACTTACGAAACCATCTACACTCCGGGAGAAGGGACTTTATTTAATGAATTGATTACTTTGTCCGGAGGGAAAAATATCGCTGCCAGTCTACCCGGTTGGATAAAAATAAGCCCGGAATTTGTAGCGGAAGCAGAGCCGGATATAATTATAATTCCCATTGGAGCAATGAACCTCGGAGAAGAATCAAAAATTAAAGAAAATATCTCTCAGCGTCCTGGTTGGTCTAATATCCCGGCAATCAAAGCACAAAGTATTTTTATAGTAAATGAAGATCTCTTTTACCGTGCAGGACCTCGATTAATAGATGGGCTTGAATTGTTATATGAAATTTTCCATAAATAAATCATCAAAAGTAATCGCCGGCTATACTAACTGGCGAAAAAAATTAGTCTTGATGCTTCTTATGGGAAGCTTGGGCATCCTGGGAGTAAGTCTTGTTTGTCTTAACTTTGGGGTGGTCTCTATCCACCCCAAAGAAATTTTTTCCCTTATATGGAATAGTTCATCAGATAAAACTAATAGTTTAATTATCTGGCAGCTAAGGATTCCTCGGATTACTATGGCTATTCTTGCTGGTGCAGCCCTATCTACCGTGGGGGGAGCTTTCCAGGGAATTTTAAGAAACCCCTTGGCTGACCCCTATATCTTGGGAGTTTCAGCAGGAGCTGCCTTGGGAGCCTGTATTGGTATTGCCTTACAATATACTACCGGATATTATTTAGCTTCTTATCTTCCTCTATTTGCCTTTACAGGTGCAATGTTTTCTCTTTATCTGGTATATATGTCCTCTAAAATTAGTTATACCTTAGCATCAACTGGACTACTCCTTGCTGGAGTAGCTATAAATTTTCTCTTTTCTGCGTTAATAACTGTACTTTTGGCTCTTTCTAAAAGGGAATTACATTCTATGATCTTCTGGTTGATGGGTGATTTATCTACTGCTAATTGGAACAAAATAACTATAATCACTATTCCGGTAATTGTTGGTTGTTTATTTTTGTTTTCATCCTCTTTAGACTTAAATGCCTTATCTTTGGGAGAAGAAGAAGCCCTTCACTTGGGAGTTGATACTGGAAAATTAAGAATACGCATCTTTATCATTGGTTCAATAATTATAGCCAGTATAGTTTCCTTTACCGGTCTTATAGGATTTGTAGGGCTGGTAGTCCCTCATATTGCCCGCCTATTAGTAGGTCCGGACCATCGCGTTATGCTTCCTACGTCAGCACTTTTTGGGGCGATTTTCCTTATATTATGTGATACTTTTGCCCGAATTATTATTGCTCCTACAGAAATACCAATTGGGGCTGTAACTGCCATAGTAGGAGCCCCTTTATTTATTTATCTTTTACAAAGGAGAAATGTATAAAATGTCTTTTCTTAAAACTATTTTAAAGGCAGAAGAGGTAAATTTCTCTTATAATGATTATCAAAAAACTCTATCCAATATAAGCTTCTCTGTATCAAGAGGAGAATTATTGGGAATTATTGGCCCTAATGGTTCAGGAAAAACTACTCTTTTAAAAATTATTTCGGGGATATTAAAACCCGGCAAAGGGAATATATTTTTGCTGGGCGAAAACTTAAATAAATTTTCTATAAAAAAAATATCTAAATTTATATCAGTAGTCCCTCAAGATACCTGGATTGCCTTTAGCTTTAAAGCAAAAGAGATAGTCTTCATGGGAAGAATCCCTTATATTTCTCGAATAAAAGGTGAAACTATTGAAGATTATCGAATATCTCGAGAAGCAATGGTAAAAACCCAATCTTTACCTTTATCTGAAAAAAATATTCAAAAAATAAGTGGAGGAGAAAGACAAAGAGTTTTTATAGCCAAAGCTTTAACTCAAACTCCTCAACTCTTACTTTTAGATGAGTTCACTTCTCATTTAGATTTAAACTATAAATATGAGATGCTAAATCTCTTAAAAAAGGCTCTTAAAGAAGAGGGATTAACTATCATTTCTGTTTTTCATGACTTGAATTTAGCAAGTATTGCTTCTCATCGTCTTATCCTTTTAAACGAAGGGAAAATACAAAAGATAGGAACACCTCAAGAAGTACTTAATGAAGAAAATTTGCAAAAGGCATACGGGGTAAAACCAATACTAATAAACCACCCCAGCCTTAAAGTTCCCCAGGTAATAATGTAAATACAATTTTTGGGGATGGAACAACATAAACAAAAAATAGCAGTTATGACAAAGAGGGGGTTAGCTAGAGTTAGAAAAATAGATTTAATTTAATCCCTAAAATACAGACGGTTAAAAGAATAGAAATTTCAACTATTTCATTTATCGCTCCCAGTATATCTCCGCTTATACCGCCAATCTTCTTTTGGCAATATTTTAATATCAATAATACTATCCCTATTCCTATAATCACCAGAGGTAGAAAATATAATCTAAATAATAAAATACCTATAACCGCCATAGTTAGACTGGAAAAGATAACTTCTCTCCAGCCAACATAATCCATAAATAATTTACCCATACTATTTTTTAAACGAGCCGGTTTGCTTAAAAATGCGGCTATTACCATACTCCAACGTCCTATGGCTGGAGTAAAAAATAAAACAGCATCTTTTAACAATAAAGGCATCTCTACCAGAAGGACAAACTTCAGCAATAAAAGAGAAACTAAGGCTACTACCCCTTTAGCCCCGGTAGCGCTATCTTTCATAATATTTAGTATTTCCTCTTTATTATGTCCTCCCGAAAATCCATCCACACTATCGGCAAAACCATCTAAATGCAGCCCTCCGCTTAACCAGATCCAAACAATTAGAATTAAAGTATCACCTACCAACGGAGAAACGGGGAGGTAATAAAATATACGTCTTAAAAGTACCAGCAATATTCCTATTAACATTCCT
>DAOUWX010000280.1 GCA_030666935.1 Atribacterota bacterium
AGCCTGATAACCAGATTAATTTGTATCTTACATCTTGTATTTAATACTAACGACCATTCACTATTCACTAACGACTAATTTAACTGGCCAACCACTAAACAGGGCAACTGGATAACCGGATTACTGGTTAACTAATGCGTTCTACACTTGAAAGGCGAACTATCCCGAATGATATCTATAGGAAAATATTTTAGAATTATATTCATAGCATTAATATTATTACTTTTTTGTTTCCACCAAACTGCTTTACTGCAAATAACTTCTATCGAATATATCTGTTCAGGAACAGATTATGAAACTCCTGTCTATATAATTAAGACTGATTATAAAGAACCGATGATAATGATTGTCGCCGGAACACATGGAAATGAGAAAGCCGGTATCAAAGCTGCCGAATATTTAAAAGACAATCTATACATCGAAAGAGGAACTTTGGTAATTATACCGAAGGCAAATATTTTAGCCTGTGAAGAAAACGTAAGGTGTTTCCCCCCGGAAATCAATTTGAACAGAGTTTATCCCGGGAACACACAGGGAAATTCTGTAGAAAAATTAGCTTATGAAATATTTAACCTAATGAAAAGATATGATATCGATCTATTGGTTGATTTACACGAGTCGATAGAATTTTACAGGAAGAACCCGAAAAATTATGGCCAGACTATAGTTATAGATTCTGATGATGATTACTTATTTGAGCTAAGCTCTTTTCTGGTTGAGGAGATGAATAAAGGGATTATCAAGGATGGCAATAAATATCAGGTTTTAGTGGATCCTATCAAAGGAAGTACTGCTTATTGTGCCTATTATCAGCTTGGCATTCCTGCTTTAACTTTTGAAACCTGCAGGAAATTACCCTTATCCTTCCGGATAGAAGAGCAGATTAGGTTTGTAAAGATAATACTATCTAAATGGAACATGCTTACAGTCCAGAGGTAATCCCGCACTCGAGGGGGAATTAGTAAGGGGCGGATGAATCCGCCCCTTACAGAAAATAGAAAAAATGACAAAGAACCGTCCCCTGGTGCATTTTAATTATCCTGGGAAGTGTCCTTAACTTCTTCGGTTTCTGTTATTTCTTCTGAAACTGTCTCTTCCGAAGTTTCTTGCTCTGTAGAGTCTGATGTTTGTTCCTCTTCTGCAGCAGATTTTAGCGATTCAATTTCCGCGTCAAAATCGTAATTAATAACAATATTAGCCTCTTCTTTTAATTTAGATATTAAAGCTGTGATTGCCTCATTTTCTCTTTGGCTTTTAAGAATATTACTAATTCGTTCTTTCGCTTCTTCAAAGTTAAGAGAATGCTCTTCCTTCTTTTCTTCGCATTTAATAATATGGTATCCAAACTGTGTTTGGACTACTCCACTAATCTCACCCGGTTCCAAAGAGAAAGAAGCATCTTCAAATTCTTTCACCATCTGACCTGTGGCGAAAAATCCCAGGTCTCCGCCGCTTGGTGCAGAAGGTCCTATAGATTTTTCTTTGGCCAATTCTGCAAAATCGGTAAGACCCTCTTTGAGTTGTAGAAGAAGATTATTTGCCTCTTCTTCAGTTTCAACCAATATATGGCGGGCGTGAACTTGCTCTGGTTCAAGGAAGCTTTCCTTATTTTCATCGTAATATTCCAATAATTCCTCATCGCTGATGGTTACCTGGTTTCTGGTCTCTTCTAAAATAGAATTTATCATCAATTGTCTTTTTATATCCTCTTCGAGTCGGACGAGGGTAATATTATTTGCTTTTAGGGCTTCATCGAATTCTTCAGGAGAAGAGAAATTATCCTTTATCTTGTCAATTTCTAAATTTATATCATCATTGGAAATCTTAACCTTCTCTTTTTGAGCTTGCTGATATATAAGTTCATAATCAATTAATTGTTCTAATATATTCTTTTTAAAAGAAACAATGGCAGATTGATCTAAGCTGGAAAGAACAGCATCATCGTATCGAGAGATAGCGTTTAAAAAAGCGCTTTGCAGCTGGTTAGAAGTAATGCCCAATTCATTTACTTCAGCAATATAATAGGTTTGTCTCTGACTGGACCTGTATTGACCTAAGCCATAAAAAATAGAAATGCCAAAAAAGACAACCAGTAAAATAATTATAAATTTCATATTTTTTCTTAATTTTCGCAACATAGTTTATCTTAAATCTCCTTTTAATTTAATTGTATAGATTCGTTAGTTAGTTACTTGGTAAGCTGGTTAATTAGTTAAAAAATTATCAGTATTGGACTAACTAGCCAATTTATCTTACATTTTGTATTTGAAGCAAACGACTATTCACTATTCACTAACATCTAGTTTGATTGATTGTATATAATATAATATTGTAGAAGACTTTTGTCAAATAATTAAATATAGTATCGAGTATATAGCAAAGAATAGCGTAGAGCGTACAGCGTGGAGCGTATAGTTAGAAAAGAAGAAAGAAGACAGAAAAAATAGCATTCTTCTTTCTATCTGATTATCCCACTAAAGCTTATAGTAATATTCGTATCGCGTATTGTATATCGCGAGAAGAGAAAGAAAAGATACAATAAAAAAAAGAAGATAAAAAAATATAAATAATAATTATTATGTTCTTTATCTGACTACACCACTACAATCTACAACAACCTGTGTATTAGGGGTATAGTAGGGAATTTTATTTAATAAAAAATATTATTAAAAAAGTTATTAGCAAAAAAACTTGACATAAGACTTGTTTAATATAATAATATAGAAGTTTTGTACTCGGGAATTAACGAATTTCTGTTGATTAATTTCTTGATAAATTTATCGTTGTATTATATAATATGAAAGATATTTATTTGGATAGTTTAAATAGTAATTTAAACTCGATGTTTTATAATCAAATTTGATAGCAGAATGATATTATTATAATTTAACTCATAACGTATCATTTTGTTAAGCTAATATGTAGAAGATGGGAGGTGTAAATATGGCCAAAATAAA
>DAOUWX010000430.1 GCA_030666935.1 Atribacterota bacterium
AAGAAGAGCCTCTAAAGGCGGAAGATGTATTTCATGATGACGAGGGATCTCTAAAAGTTGAAGAACCTGAAAAATCTGAAGAATTATCTGATGAAGATGAAAAACCTGCAAAAATTAAAGAGATATTTAATGAAGATGGAGAATCTGAAAAGCCCGAAGGTTAATTAATAGTACACCCCCACCTTAATCCTCCCCCTGCAAGGGGGAGGAAGATACGGGGAAAGATGGATTCCCATTTTCATAGGAACAACATAAGGTATGGGAATCCTGGTTTCTTTAATGCAATATGCAATACGAATTACTATTTACTAACGATTAATTTAGCCGGTTAACCGGCAAACGCGGTAACCGGATAACTATATACAATATACGATATACGAAAAAGGGGTAAGAAAGTGTTAAAAGGAAAGAAAATACTCCTGGGAGTTACCGGAAGCATAGCTGCCTATAAAGCAGCGGAGATAGTGAGTTTATTAAAGAAAAGAGGCGCAGAGGTTTTTGTAATTATGAGCGAATCTGCCACCAAATTTATTCAGCCTTTAACCTTTTCAACTCTTTCCGGAAATCCGACAATAGATAATCTGTTTTCTATCAGCGATAAGATAACAGTAAAACATATCTCTCTTGTCGAATGGGCTGACCTGATATTGATTGCCCCGACTACGGCAAATATTATCGGTAAAATTGCCCACGGTATTGCCGATGATATGTTGACTACTACAGTGATGGCTTCCAAGGTGAAGGTCATCTTCGCCCCGGCAATGAATAAGAATATGATATCTAACCCTCTGTATCAGCAAAATGTAGAAAAGTTAAGCGCCTTGGGGTATGAGTTTATCGATTCAGAATATGGCCGATTGGCTTGTGGTGAGACAGGAGAGGGCAGATTGGCAAATATCGAAAATATAGTAGACACGGTTGAGTATGACCTGACCTTTAAAAATGATTACCAGGGCAAGACGGTATTGGTTACCGCTTCCTGCACCAGAGAACCTATTGATAAAGTAAGATTTATTTCTAACTATTCTTCCGGCAAGATGGGATTCGCTTTGGCCAAGATTGCCCGGGCCAGAGGGGCAAGGGTTATTCTGATAACCGGGCCAACCTCTTTACCCGCCCCCAAGGGGATTACCATAATTTCAATTGAATCTGCGGAAGAGATGAAAAAAGAAGTTTTTAAACACTTTTCGGAGGCGGATATAATAATTTCTGCCGCCGCAGTGGCCGATTTTCGGCCTAAAGAAGTATTTACCGGAAAGCTCAAAAAAGAGAAGAGTGAAAAATCGTTTATCAAGCTGGAAAGAACTCCCGATATCCTCTATGAATTAGGAAAGAAAAAAGGAGATAAAATATTGGTCGGGTTTGCCGCGGAAACCGAAAATATGACAGCCAATGCCCTTAAAAAATTGAAGGAAAAAAGATTAAACCTGATTGTCGCTAATGATATATCGGTAAAAGAAGCCGGATTTGGCTCAGATAAAAATAGAGCCAGGCTGATAAACAGCAAAGGGACCGCCCGGGAATTATCCCTGATGTCCAAAATTGATATGGCCGAAAAAATCTTAGATGAAATTTTAAAAATAAAGTGAATAATGAAATT
>DAOUWX010000424.1 GCA_030666935.1 Atribacterota bacterium
CCTTTAGTGAAAAATTTCCTAATTTTACTGTTAAGTTTTTTATCTTTATCACCTTTTTTCTCCTCTTGACACTATCAGCCTTAATACGATAAAGATAATTAAAGATATTATTATTCCTACTGCGGCTACCGGCCGAGCATAATTCAATCCAAAGTTAAAACGATCAGTGACCAGAATAGGGAGGACCTTGCTATTTATTCCTAAAAAAGAAGCATTATAAGCAATGATCATTATGGCTCCGAATTCACTTACTCCTCGTGCCCACATTAGTATAGAGCCGGAAAGGATGCTTTTTGCTGCAATAGGGAGTGAAATACGAAAAAATACCTGCCAGGGGGAAGCTCCTAAAGTTCGGGCTACTTTTTCCAATCTTATATCTATTGCCTTAAAACCTTCCTTTGCAGAATCGATAAGGAAAGGAATGGAAACAAACATCATGGCCAGGACTACTCCGGCAAAGGTTTGAAAAAAGTCTATGCCCAAATTATGAAAAAATTTACCTAAAATGAATTTTCTGCCAAAGACGAAAAGAAGAGCTACTCCGGCCGCAGAATGTGGAATAACGATAGGGATATCGATTAAGGCTTCTAATAATTTTTTACCCTTGAATCGATGACGTGCCAGGAGGTAAGCAAGAGGTATCCCTAATAAAATCCCGATTAAAGTGGCTGCCAGCGCAGCGTTTATAGTTAGTAAAATAGAATGATAAACTTCTTCTTCCAGCAGGGTTGCCAACCAGGTTACAGGAGAAAATGAAAAAACAGTTTTTAGAGGTGGGAGAAGAATAAAAAGTAAAGCAATGAATCCCAAAAGAATAAAAATTAAATAAAAGCTGTCTATTTTTTGATTCATTTTTATTTTACTCATTCTGTTTCCTACCTTTTTTACAATGCAATCTTTCCTTAAAAGTAATTCCTAAATTTTATTGGGGTTATAATATTATAGTGATATTGGAATCTCAAATACTTTTTAATTTTAAAGAATATATAAATAAAAAAGCAGCACTTTTTTATACTCAAATCATTAAGTATATAAAAAGTACTGCTAAATATTAAACTTCATTTTTCCATCTCCTTTCCAAACACGGGAGGTATAAACATTTCTGTTTATGCCCTTAAGACATTACGTCTATCGTTTGCCGGTCATAGATTACTCCTTAGACCAAACAAATCGAAGATATTATTCTATTATATTTTTAGACTATTCGTTTTATTTTATTTATTAAGTATATTAGCCTGATATCACTTTGTCAAATTTTATATGTACTCGATTTTTGCAAATATTATGATATTATGGGGTCTTGAAATATCACTTTTCAGCTTCCTGCTCGATTTTTTTAATTATAATAGTGATTCACCTATTTTTTTTATAATTTAGCTTTCCATTTTACAAGGTCTTCCTTTAGGACTTATATCTATAATAATACCTAAAGCCTCAACCATCTGGTTAAAAAACTCCTCAGACCCTATAGGTTTTCAGGAAAAGTTACTGGATTATTGACCTGGCACATCTGTCCCTGTTATCTAAATTAAAAATAAAATATTAATTATCTAAAAAATGGGATGGGTTGTTATTTATTCAAATATCTTGCCAATCTTTTAGAAAAAGCCACTATGGTTAATATAGGTGGCATCCCAAGTGGACTTGGGAATATACTGGC
>DAOUWX010000124.1 GCA_030666935.1 Atribacterota bacterium
AACGCACCTGGAGAATCTCATATTTTTCTCCGAATACTATGGCGGCTAAATCTCTAGCGATATCACCTACCCCTATTCCCTCTATATTAATTAATACAATGACACAAACCTCATCATCAAGATATCTGGCGATACGGGTAGTAAAACCATTAATTCCCCCCGAATGGGCAACAACCTTACGGTTAAAACTATCTCCTATCCTCCAACCATAACCATAATTTCCCACAAAAGGAGTAAATATCTTTTCCAATGAACTTTTCTTCACCAACTTTTCTGTATACAAAGCCCTATCCCAGAGATACAAATCCTCAACTGTGGTATATAATGACCCTGCCGCATGAGAAATGGACATATCAGTATAAGCAGCATTAATTAATCCTTCGTTACTTAGAATATATCCGGCAGCCCGATCTTTGAGTATAGTACTATGATGATCATACCCGGTGTTCATCATCTTAAGTGGCTGAAAAATATTTTCTTTTAAAAACATTTCATAAGATTGACCGGAGACTTTCTCTATAATAGCCCCTAATAGAATATATCCCGAATTACTGTAATTATATTTTTCTCCCGGGGCAAATTCTAAAGCCTTATCTTTAAATTTGGCTATGGTTTCCTCCAGGGAGGAAGGCATCATCGAAGTTTTTTGAAAATCCGGAAATCCAGTAAAACTTGGAATCCCTGAGGTATGAGTTAACAGATGATAAATAGTAATTATTTTACCGGCTTCAGGATAATCAGGAAAATATTTAATTATAGGATCTTCAACATTAAGCAATCCTTTTTCCTGTAACTGTATTATAGCCATGGCAGTAAATTGTTTGGTAAGGGAACCCATACGAAATTTGGTATGAGGTGTATTAGGAACATTATGTTCATAATTAGCCATCTCATAACCTTTACTTAATAAGATTTCTCCTTTTTGAGCTATTAAAATAGACCCGCTAAATTTTTCCATTTGGATGTGGGGATTAATATACTCATCTACTTTTTCTTCCAGGGTTTGCGAAAAACTTACCATACTTAAAGCTAATATAAGAAATAGTGTAATGAACAAAATAGTAATTTCCTTTATGTGCCCTTCAACAAAATATTTTAATGAACTTTTCATTTCAATCTCCTCCTTTATTTTTAAACTCTATTGAAAACAAATTAAATAATTTAAAACAAAATTAATTACTCTATCTATTAAAAAATTTTAAATACTATATATCCAGATAATAATATTTAGTTTGTACTTTCCTATAATATTCCTCCTTTTTCTCATCTATGGGTTCGGTAAGTAAGTATTCAAAGACATCTCTAATTAAAATACCTGTCCGGCGTATAACTTTAAACCTGTTTGATTTACTCATTTCTATCCTCCTTAAGTTAATTTTATTTTTATGTGACTTGATGGTCATATGACTAATCAGTCACACTATAATACACCCTTTCGAAGATGTCAAGCTTTTTTTTAAATTTTTTTAAATTTTTTTAAAAAAATATCTTTTTCCTTTTTAATTATCACTATTTCTTTCTGATTTTATTTACCTTAGAGATACAAATCTGATTTTCAAAATCTTACTCCTTATTCCTTCTCTACCATATGCTATATATTAATTATTATTTCGCCGGGCTTGATTGATTCATCTATATTAATTTCTAATTAACTAACCGAACAACCAACTAACCGTTTCTCTTAAAAGGTGCATTTTAGTTTTCCATTTCCACTTCTATTTCCTTCTTCACGATATACGATATACGAAATACGACATACGAATTTATTAGTGTAATCTTACTGGGGTAATTTGATAAAAAGGAAACGCTTAGGTCTTTTTTCTGCTTTCCTTTTATTTTTTTATTTTTCTATTTCTTGACTATATACTCGATACTATATCTGTAGGGCTTGACAATTGTATCTTAAAAATATATAATGTGACTAATCAGTCATACGAAGGAGGAAATAAAAGATGCCCAAACAAACTTTCTTTAATTTACCTGAGGAAAAACGAAATAAGATTATTAACATTTCTCTTCTTGAATTTGCTCAACACAGTTATAGAGTTGCTTCGCTAAGCCGTATTGTAGAAAAAGCCGGTATTGCCAAAGGGAGTATGTATCAGTACTTTAAAAATAAAAAAGGATTATATCTTTATTTAATTGATTTCACAACTAATAGAAAATTATCTTATCTAGACCAACACCTTGATTCTTCCATAGAGGATTTTTATATACTATATAAACAAATGGTCTTCCTGGCAGTAAAATATGATTTAGGGAATATCGGTAAAAGTTTATTTACTTATAATGCATTGAACAACCGCAGCGATAAAGAAATGAGAGAAATTGCTATAAAAATGAAAGAGAAAAAGCGCGATTTTTTAAAGAAATATGTTATTACAGCTCGGGAAAGAGGGCAGATCAGAAAAGATGTAGATATCGACCTTATTACTTTTACAATCAATCAAATAAGCATGAATTTAGGCACATATATGGGTATAAAGTTTAATTTTAATTATATAAATCTTATCGAAAAAGGTATTTTAAAACTACCCATCTCTGATAAAAAACTTGAATCAATGGTTGATGAATTAATTGAAATATTTAAACATGGCTTTGAACCGAAAAATAAAACTAAAGCCTGAGAATTTAGGTGCACTGGGAAAATTTTTTAGCAAAGTCGGAGGATAAAGAGATGAATGGTATTTTTTTAATTATACCCATTCTTTTGATTAGATTTGGACTTCTAAACATTATCAATAAAGAAGCACTGAAACGGGCGGCATATTTCCCACCATGCGAAGGGAAAGAAAAAGTAGCTTTTTGGGTTTACCAGATAACCAACACTTTTATGTGTGTATATTTGTTATTTGTGAAAATTGAAATAAAAACTATCTGGTCATATCTTGGTTTATCTATTTATGTCTTGGGGTTGGTGTTATACGCAATATCAATAATTGATTTTGCAAAACCAAAAGAAAATAAAATAAACTTAAAGGGGTTATATAAGATATCCCGCAACCCAATGTATGTTGCTTATTTTATTTACTTTTTAGGATGTGGATTATTGATAAATTCATTGGTCTATTTTATTGTATTGATAGTTTTCCAGATATCAGTACATTGGATTATTCTTTCGGAAGAAAGATGGTGTATAAAAGAATTTGGGGAAGAGTATAAGGAATATATGAATAAAGTAGGACGTTATATATGTCCTCTTACATAAAACTTGCAGGAGAAAATAGATGAGAATAGCAAAAATTTGGATATTTTTTAGTGTAATATTACTGTTCTTTATATCTATTATTGCTTTAAAACAATCACATAGCTCAACTCCGCAAATTAAGGATAATAGAGGTGAGTTGTTTTGAAACTGGTAACAAAACAATTAAAAATATTTTTCATATGTTCATTTTTAGGTTCCTGGATTATATGGTCTATGGCAGTTTTGAAATCATATGGAATAATTAATATATCAATTTCCAATGAAACACTAAACCATTTCGGTGCTTACGCCCCTTCTGTCGTAGCTATAATACTTACATTTTTATATGGCGGCAGAAAAGCTCTTACATGCTTTTTAAAACGTGGAATTCTTTTCAAATTTGATATAAAATTATATTTTTATATGTTCATATTAATGCCAGGTATTTTGGCATGTTCATATTTTTTTACTAAAATTATTTGGAACATAAATTATGATCTTCCTCTATTGGAAAGTCTGCTAAAAAATCCATTATTAATTTTTATAATATTTTTTTATATACTTTTTTTTGGTGGACCTTTAGGTGAAGAATTTGGATGGAGAGGATTTGCTCTAAATAGATTGCTTTGCATCTATAATCCGTTTACTTCAAGTATAATTCTTGGCATAATATGGTCTATTTGGCATTTACCTTTGTTCTTTATAAAAGGTTCTGCTCAACAAAATATTAACTTTGCTGGATATGTTATTTTCACTATTTTAATTACAATATTAATAACTATTTTGTTTTTAAAAACTAATGGAAGTGTATTTGCAGCCATAATATTTCATACTACCTCTAATTTATCATTGGGACTTTTTCCAATATTTAGCACACTTCATGGCGGAGTTAGTATTATATTTTTCTTGTTAGTGATTACAAGTATAATTACAATATTAAATAAGGATATTATGTTTAATAAGCAAGAAATAAATTATCTACATAACTAATATCTTGTAATTAAAAACACATTTTATGTTTGCTGACACTGTGGGGACTAAAAAATTTTGTTGGTATCAGATCGACGTATAAAATACGATAAAGACGTTATGGATTCAATAACATTATCCGAAATATCTCTTGAATAATTTAAGGAGCATAAGAAAATGGAAAAAGTAAATAGGATTCTCCTTGGCAATTCCAATGTATATCTTATTAGAGGTGAAAAGGGATATTTATTAATAGATGCCGGCTTTCCAAATACTGTAAAAACACTTTTAAATGCTCTTGGAAAAAAATCAATAAATCTCCAGGATATTATACTTATTGTTATTACCCATGTTCATTATGATCATGTGGGGAATTTAAAAGAAATAAAAGATTTTACCGGGGCAAAAATTATAGTAAGCAGTAATGAATATGAACTTCTAAAGAAGGGAATTATTTCCATCCCCAAAGGAACAAATATATCCGGAAAGCTAATTTCTTATCTGGGAAATTTATTCCCTAAAGTTATAAGTTATCCGCCTGTTGAAGCTGATATCAGAATCTCGGAGACTTACTCCTTAAGGGATTTTGGTTTTAATGCTTCAATAATACCGACACCGGGACATACAGAAGGTTCGTTATCAGTGGTATTTGATTCGGGAGAAGCCTTTGTGGGAGATACTTGTTTTAACATACTTCCTATCAACAAATCTACGGTGTTTCCACCTTTTGCTAATGATATACCATTATTACTAAAAAGTTGGAAGCTACTACTCGATACGAAAGTTCAAGAGTTATTTCCCGGACATGGCAAACCTTTTGATAGAGATAAGTTACAAAAATCATATATAAAATTAAAAGAAAAAATTATTTAATTAATTACCATATATAAACAATCTTTCTTGTCACGCCTTATACCTCTTTACATTATAAATATACACATGATAGAATATATTACAGCTTTTCAATAATCTTAAAAAATTATTAATCTTAATGTTTGTGGATATTTACAGAAATGAAAAATAAACAAATAAATAATCCAAGAAAAGAAAGTTATTCTTTAAAAACTCAGACCTTGGGTGAGGAAATCGCCAATAGCATTACTCACGGTATCGGAGCAGGTTTAAGTATTGCCGCCCTGGTAATTTTAGTAGTTCTTGCCAGTAAGCGCGGTGATGCCTGGCGAATAGTGAGTTTCAGTATCTATGGAGCTACGCTTATTTTGCTTTATCTATCTTCCACTCTTTACCATAGCTTTGTAAACCCAAAGATAAAAAATTTTTTTAGAATTCTGGATCATTCAACAATCTATCTTCTTATTGCAGGGAGCTACACCCCGATTACCCTTACCTTTATGCGGGGAGCCTGGGGTTGGACTCTCTTCGGTATCGTTTGGGGTATAGCTATAGGAGGCATCATTGTAACCATACTTCTTCTTGATAAACTTAAAGCCTTGTTGGTCTTATCTTATGTTGCTATGGGATTGATTATTGTCATTGCCTTCAAACCCATGATACAGATGGTCCCCCGGGGGATGATTATCTGG
>DAOUWX010000205.1 GCA_030666935.1 Atribacterota bacterium
AGTGAGGTCAAATTGAGCGGCATTACCACATCCTTAAAAGCGGTCGGCATGGAGCCTATGGTATGGCTGGTGGTGCACATGGCGTGGATGCGGCTGGGATGGGTGTGGAGATCGTGAGGAAGCTGGGTTAGTAGTGACTACATCCATCTTTTTATTCAATATTCGCTAAAGTATTCCATAAGTTTTATTACTAAGAGGCTTAAAGGTAGAACCAGTAGGATATTGCGGTAGGAATTCCCTGAACTGAAAAAATGCTGTGAAAAAGTCCCTGGGCACCAAGTTGCTATCATGTAAGTGTTGGGCATGGCTGGGAAATTGTTGAGAAATTAATGAAGGCTAATCATGACTAAAGATTCTTTTTGGCAAACTGGTGAGATTGTAACGATCATTTCTTCTGCTTTATTGATTCTCGGAGCTTTTTTACCTTGGGTTAAAGCTGGATGGATAAGTTACTCTGGTTTGGAAAAGGATGGCATGTTTACTGCCATAATAGGTTTAGTCATTGGAATTATTCTTTTGTGTAAAAAGTCGCCAAAATTATTCATCATCATTGCAGGTTTTCTATCAGCATTAGTTAGTTTTGTTGATTTAGTAAATGGCTATTCAATTATCAGCGAATATGAAACTGCTATGCAAGGAAATATGTTTGCAGGATTGGTTCAAATGCAAATTGGAAGTGGTTTGTATTTGACTTTCTTGGCAAGTATTGGATTAATTGTCGGAGGATTTTTGATTAATAAAAATGAAGAGGAATCAAAAAATAAAAAATCAAATCCTTTAACCATTATTGGAATTATTGTTGCAGTAATTATTGCAATCTGGTTTATTGGCTCATCAATTAGCAGTACCAATAACTCATATTCTAATACTGATTATTCAGATGATGACCTATCAAAATCTTATGAAGAACCACAAAAACCTGTACAGTATCTTGAAATAAGAGCAAGTGCAAAAAACTGGGATTCTGATGCAGAGGTAGATGGATTAAAAGTTAGTTACAGACCTTTAGATATTAATGATGATTTGGTAAAGGTATCTGGTCATTTATCTTACAGATTATATTATCGAACTTATGATAGAAATTATAATGCCAAGAAAGGTCAAATCGCTGTTAATGCAAGTGATAAACAAATACCTGTTTATGCTTCTGATTGTGATTATTACGATTGCACCGCGCACTTTTATATCACTGGATTAGATGAACCCGGAGAATATGGTATCCTTGAAGTTACTTTGACAACCTCAGATGGAAAAACATTTAGTGCCACAGATGATTTTGTAAGTATGGGTTAGGCATATGAAAAAACAATTTATTTTAAATCAATTTAGACAACCAAAAAAAGAATAACATTAAATTATTTTTCATCCTGAGCATCCACCTGATGCCTACTGCTTCGAGCAGGAGGTTGTGACTAAGTACTGTAGCAAAAATAATAAATGGATTAAAACTGATTAAATCATAAAAACAATACAGATAAAATTAACCGGGGATTATAGTGGAATCTGAGGAATCCAAAATGGAACAAATGGTGTTCATAAGTTCAAGAATTGAAGAAATGAAAGATGAGAGGAAAGCAGTAGAAAAAGCTGTTATTGAACTTTGGAGAAATGAGGGTGTGCCCATTAAACCTTGGAATTGGAAAAATGCAAAAGAAATCCCAAGTGGAAATGATTCCGATAAAGTTCAAACTAAAGGGATTACAAAAAGTGACATATATGTTTTAATTTTGGGATCAAAATATGGAAACTTTGAATACGGTAAGTCACCAACCCACAAAGAGTATGAAACCGCTTGTTCTAAAATTAATATGGATTATATTCTAATTTTTATTAAAGAAATTGAGGGACGGGAGAATAAATTAGATAAGTGGATACTCGAGTTAAAAAATAAGCATACTTACAAACCATTTAAAAACGAGTATGAACTTCTAAATTTGGTTAAAAATCGTTTGAGGGATTTATGTGATAAAAGAAGTAGGAATATTGAAGTTGTTATAAAAAAAGCTCTACACGGTCCACAGCCATATTATCGCAGTTCAAATAGTGGAGTTTATAGGGAAATTTTTGATGCGAATGAGTTAAATATAGGGGTAAATGATGATGATAACTCAAAATTATTTATAGAATTTTTTATAAGTTCAATTATCCATAATAAAACTGATCGCAATACAACAATCAATAATATTATTCTAACAATGTGTGCTGAAGATAAAAACATGATTCCTTTAGATTGTATTAAATTTGAAAATGACAAGTGGAAAGATTATAATTGTGATGAATTCACATGTAAAATTGAAAAACAAAGTTCCAAAAGACTTTTCTTCGGGTTCATTTCCAGAGATTTTCATGTGAAACCAAAAGTTTCTATAGAATTAACTTTAAATCATACTTTTGGAGATTCTGAGGTTAGTGGTTGTTCGGAGTTTATTGAGGAAATTGGTAACATAAAATGGGTGAAAGGAATAAGGCAAAATAACAGAGAAAATAAATTTATTGAAACCAGATCTTTCTTAATAGACACTAGACTTTTATTCTCTTCGATTGCTTTTGAATATTATAAACAAAAAGAGGGCTTCACCTATGATTTTCCCCTTATCATTAAAGATGACTGGATACCAGAATCCCCAATCGAGTTGGGTAAAATTCAACTCTCTTGGAGGACACAAAAAGATAAGATAACTCAGCCAATATTGAAGTCATTTCCAGCAGAAGTTAGCTATCAAGAAAATATAAAGAAATTCTATCCAGAGATTAAGCTGGAAAACAATTTTGCATATAAACTAAGCGATATACACCTGAGTAATGGCGTATTTGATTTGATTTTCTCTCCTTCACAATACTTTGATTATTTTAATACATGCGAAGTATTGTCGTATGAATTCTGTTGGGCACTCATGGAAAATGAAAATATATACTCTATATACAAGCACAAAAAAAATATACCACGTGAAAATCTTAACTTCTCTAATATTCGATTCCCATTACGCGATGATATCAATATTTTTGACTTCACAAACCGCAGCACAGTTGCAGGCATAAGTACGCTTCTTATTGTGTTGAACAAAAATAAACAAGGAAAGCACTATTACTACTTTCATAAGAGGCAGTCAAAAGAATTAGCTGAAGGTATGAATACTTTTCATGTTGTACCTGCTGGAACTTTCCAGCCTGATAGTTTTAATGATAATTTTCATGACCGTAATTTCAATTTATTGAGAAATATTTTGAGAGAATTAGCAGAAGAATTACTCGGAAAAGATGAATTATCTGATATAATAAAGGATGAAAAAAATTTTATGGAAGAATCCCCAATTCTTGAGTACGTATCCCTTTTCAAAGATTCAAATGCAAAATTTTTTTTCTTAGGTTTGGGACTAGATCCGCTTACAACTAAACCTGAAATATTAACCTGTATAGTCATTGATGGATCTAAAGTAGGTAGTGAAATAAACCTTGATTTTAAAGATAATTTCGAAGGTGAACATTTCATAGTTCCATTTACAAAAGAAGATATTAGGAAGTATTTACAGGACGAAAATACTCTCCCAGCGGGCGCTGCCTGTTTGGCGATAATTGAAAAACAATACGAATATTTTGTAAATTTATTTTGATATAATTTGGAAAAATTATACCCTACCAACTCGATAACGATAACAGAGTACATTAGGCTACGCGCAACGCCATACGTTATACCGAAATTACTGGATTCTTATAAATTCATAATTTAATCTAGGCCCACCTCCCTAATCCTTTTCATTACAGCTTCATGTAACTCAAGCAATTAGTTCTTCTTGTCTTCATTGCATATTATTTTCGTGCCCCTTCGTATCGACAAAAGCCAAACAACAAATGAACATTAGATACCATCATGCACCCACATCGTGATGTTTCACACATACCAGTGCGGATTCCGTGATGAGTGGGACTTGTATGATGCCAACAATCCAAATAAGAAAAAAAGGACAGTGCACAATCCCAAGCAAATGCTGGAAAAATTCCAACATAAAAGAAGGCATTGAAATGTTAATTAAAACACAGGATAACGAACATATTATACATCCTCATGTATCCGATCCCATAAAAGAAGTATCCGCCTTATTCG
>DAOUWX010000355.1 GCA_030666935.1 Atribacterota bacterium
TATGTGGCAGTAGGAGCAGGAATTTTAGGATTAATTATCTTGAGTAGTCCCGTGGGATTAGTTTTAGGGGCTTTAGTCCCAGGTAAAAATGTAGAGATAGAAGAAGGAACCGAAATGTTCCTACAGGTTGAAAGTGATACTGCGGTGATAGCGTTGGTACAGTGAATTAGTCGTTAGTCGTTAGTGAATAGTCGTTAGCTAAAAATAAAGATGCGAGTTGCAAGGTGCATCTTAATACGATTAATCGATTAACTAAATAATTTTTCAACTTGCCACACTTTACTTATTACTTATCAATTATTATTGTATTTTATTCTGGCTCCCGTCTTTTCCTCTCTTTTCTTAACTAAATACTATTCACTAACGACTAACGACTATATACTAACGACTAATTTAATATTCCACTATCGTAAAACTTGAATTATCAGGATAAACTTGAACATCCTGGGTTATATTAATATTGGGTAATTGTGCATCTAATTCTGCTACATAGGATTTCACATAAAGATATGCTTCTTGCAAACTAACTTTGGTATCCAGGTTAGTATCTGCCGGATAACTGCCAAAATAACCACAGCCCTCGCACAAAGCCATAGTAAATACCCCAAAGGGGTCAAAATCGCCCGGTGTTACCGGTGCAAGCTCCATACATTCCTGGTAATAATGGCTAGAGGTCAATACTTTATATTCATTGGTGGTAAGTAGTTCTTTGGATTTAGCTTGAGAAAAGACATTGATAACTTCATCATTAAAAAATTCTAATTCTTCTTTAGAAATTATTGTTTCCTCCATTGATTTTCCGATAAACCCGCCGGAATAACAGGAATCAAGAAAGACCACTTTAGTGCCGGGTATTGTACTTAAAGCAGCTTCTAATTCGCTTACACTGATATAGGTAGACATAGGAGCGTAATAATTTGCTTCAGTTGGACAAAGATAGGAAATATTATTTACCCGAATTCCGTGGCCGGTGAAATAAAAATAAGATACATCATTATAATCTGCTTCGGAGAAAATGTTGGCAATTCCCTGTAAGATGGCTGATTTTGTAGCAGACCAATCAGTGTTATACCAGATTTCCGAAAATTCGGTATTTGGTGTCCCAAATCGGCATTTGCTAAGAATATCACATATTCTGTTTACATCATAAGACGGACCGGGAAGGTCGATATTCCCATAATTGTCGGGGAAGTAGATATAATCACCCACTCCCACACAGTAGGCGCGGTATATTGTCTCATTAACAATAGGAGGGGACATAATTCCTCCGCATCCGGAGTTTAATAATGAGCTTAATATTAAAATTATCAACAAGAGCAAAAAATTTCTATTCGGTAATCTTTGATTATGCACAGCTCACAACCTCTATTAATAAAATATTGTTTCCTGTATTAAATATTCGATAGTATTCCAAAAAATCCTTCTTTTTAGAAAAATATTTATTGGTTATAATAAAGAAAACAAGCTACTTGATCTTAAATAAAGACTTAAAGCAACTTGCTTTCTTCATTGTTTATTTAATTTCTATAATACAATTGAAAATATTAAGTGTAACTAAATTACCATGGGTAAAGAGTTAGGTAACTTGTTTGCCCAGCCGTAACCCACACTGTGCCACTATCCCAGTACCAGTACCAAACAGCATCATCTACATAAAATGTATGCGATCCCGGAGTTACTCCTGTTACTGTAAGGGTCCCTCCAGAAGTTACCCCTATCTTATTAAACCAGGAATCCAAGTAAACATTGTAATTATAATATGTGTAGCTTCCTGCAATTATAATTACAACCGTTCCTGTAGTGGGAATTATTGCCCCACATCCGGTGAATCCCATAGTCAACAAAGCAATTGCAATTAATACCAGAATACCTTTTATTAAAATATTCCTTTTCATGAAAATTTACCTCCTTTAGTAAATTATTTATTTAATAGCTTCCTCCTTTCTTCAATTATTTTATTATACATGTTATATTATGTTAATAATATATATATATTACCATATAGTTTTTAAAAATCCTTCTTTTTTTTAAATTTTTTTTAATTTTTTTTTAAAATCTTTGTGTAGCTAGAAAATTTATCTTGGAAGTTGAGCTTTTTTTATTGCTAAACCAACTGGTCAACTGGGTAACTAACTAACTAAATTATTTTTTATCTTATGTATTTATTCTTCGTGTTTTCTTTGCTAACGACTAACGACTAA
>DAOUWX010000057.1 GCA_030666935.1 Atribacterota bacterium
AAAAAAGAGCGAATTACTTCAACTCACAACGGATTTCCCGCTCTAATATAAATTATAATATTATATAAAAAAAACAAGCATTTCGAAGTTTTTATCCGCAGGAGAATTTTATTATGCAAACACAAGTCTATCCCTGGAGAAGATACTGGGCGAGAATATTTGACATCACCTTTATAATGCCCATCTACATATTTATAATAGCCCTATTTTCTCCTGGCCTTAATCATACAATAACCCTAATGGATAATTTTATCGGCGGTATACTACTATTGCTATTTTACCTGATATTTTTCGAACCGATGATGCTCTCCTCATTCGGTACTACTCCCGGAAAATCCTTACTGGGAATAAAGATACGTGATCTATCCCGAAAAAAGATTTCTTATGCTATAGGAATGAAAAGAGGATTTCTTCTCTGGATAAATGGCATGGGATTGGGAATTCCCTTTATCGCATTTTTTACTATGATATTTGCTTACAGTAAATTAAAGAGAAAGGGAATAACCAGCTGGGATGAAAGATGCGGAATCAGCGTAATCCACGGCTGGCTAAATATTTTCAGAGTCATTTTATTTATAATCATATTTATTTTTTGCTCATCTATATGGGTCGGGTTTATGAGCAATTTTCCCCTTCTCCCTTAAGAGAAGAGGATTAATACCTTCACTTCTTTCCTCCCTTTTGAGGCGAAAGGACTAAAACAAAATATCTCCTCCCCCTTGAGGGGGGAGGACTAAGGTGGGGGTGATTTTAAAGCCTAATTTTATTTATTGTTCCATAATATGAAAAAAAAATGAAAAAAAAGAAGGATATTTAAAACTAATGTTGAATATATATAAGGGTGTAGTTTTTCAATCTTATAAAATCAGGAGGGACATTCTTCTTTTATTTCCCCACATTTATACTGGGTAAAAAGTAAAGTCCGTCCTCCTTTTAACTTCCAACCCGTAACTTACAACTATTAAAATAAAAGGTTACATTCAAATATGCGCTATTTAAAAAGAAATACTAAGCTTAGTATTCTCGCATTTTTAATCATTGTCCTTTCTGTAACTATATCTATTTCCACCCTTGCCAAAACCGAAGTCTACTTCTCTCTATACGATAATCCTCAAAAAGAAATCATTAGAAATATTAATCAGGCCGAAGCCTTCATTAATATAGCCATGTATATCTTTACCGATAAAGAAATCGCCCTTCCTCTCGTAAAAGCCCAAGAGCGAGGTGTAAAGGTAAGGCTCTATCTGGATAAAGACCAGGTTGATTACCAATACAGTCAATCCCGTTTCCTGGTGCAAAAGGGGATTAAAACAAGAATCAGTACGAACAATTATATAATGCATAACAAATTTGCTATTATCGATAACCGTATACTACTTACCGGTTCTTACAATTGGACCTTTTCCGCCGATAACCGAAATGATGAAAATCTGATGGTAATAGATGATCTGGAAATCATTGAAATATTTCAGAATCAATTTGTAAACCTATGGACCAATAAATACAGTCTGGAAAGAACCCGACAATTATATCAAATAACAAAAGTAGATTTCTTGCCCGCTTCTCTTACTTCCGCAAAACCAGAAAATAAAGTTATAAATATCAACACCGCATCCCAGGATGAACTTATAAATATATTACAAATAAGTGAACCACTCGCCCGGAAAATAATTGCCTTAAGAGAAAAACTTGGTGGATTCAAAGACCCCAAAGACCTCCTACAACTACCGGAAATTACCAACCTCGAATTGGAAGAATGGAAAGAAGAGGGGATGATAATCACTACTCAGTAAATAATAGTACATTATACAAAATAAAAACATGATATTTTTTCTAAGTTTCTCAGTTTCAATTATTGAAATCTAAAAACAATGATATTTTATTGCATGATGAGTCTCAATGTGATACATTAAAGAGGACAAACGAAGGGAGCATTATGTAAAAAAATGAGAAGAATTGATTTATTAAATCCTTTGGCAAAAAAAGGAAATACTTTTACTTTTGTTGATGCCTTAAAAATAAGTAATCTATCTACAAAAAGCGTACAAAAGGTATTATATAGGTTACAGCAAAGAGGTGCAATTGAGCGTATAGAAAAAGGAAAATATCTAATCATTCCTCTTGGGGCTGAAAAAGGAAAATACACTTTGCATGAATTTGTAATAGGCTCTTTGCTGGTAGAACCCTATAGTATTGCTTACTGGAGCGCCCTTAATTATTATGGCTTAACTGAGCAAATTCCCACTACTGTTTTTATCCAAACAATTACCAGAAAATTTAATACTAATCCTAAAGTTTTTGGAGTGCAATATAAAATAACTAAAGTGAAAAAAGAGAAAGTGTTTGGAATTAGAAAAGAATGGATAGAGGAAACCCAAATAAATATTACAGACAAAGAAAAAACTATTATCGATTGCCTGGATAAACCGCAATATTGCGGTGGGATAATTGAGGTAGCCAAAGCTTTAAAAAATAATAAATTTGATCGAAAAAAACTCGAAAATTATGCTCAGCGCATCGGAAACTCTGGAGTATTAAGAAGATTAGGTTATCTATGTGAGCTATTAAATATAAAAATAAAACTTCCCAAATTAAATATCAGAAATTATCTTTTACTCGATCCAACTATGCCAGAAAAAGGTCCGAAAAGCGCTAAGTGGAGACTAATTATAAATCTTGATGAAAAGATATTAGGAGAGCTCGAATGACTCGCTCTTTAATTTATTCTTTAAGAAATTTTAATTCGAAAATTCTATACCAGCACGTGGCATTTTTATTTAAAATTTATACCGTTTGTAAAGAAAGTTTACCTTTATTTAATAAATAAAGGAAATATTTATTTGTAAACTATAATGCAAATAAAAGTTAAACCCTAATTTTCAATATGTTACAAATATTTTATTTGTAATTAAGAACGAAATAAAATTAATACAAGTTGTAAATAATTGTTTTAAGAGGTATCTATAAATACTTTTTAATGGAGAGGTAAAATTATGACTAAAGAACAAAAATTTTATGATACTTTAAAAGATATTTTTATTGGCGCGAAAGTGGAAGGGGAATCTGGTTATATTAACTTGATGAGGATTAAATCAAGATATTATGAAAAAGGTGTTTTTCCAAAATTGCAAGAGGATATTAATAAAGCATTGAAGCCATTCCCCAATTTTAGAGAAGAACTTTTTGAAAAACTTTATACTTTCTTTCAACGTTATTTTTCCGAAAGCGGTTCAATTTATTTTAGATACACTCCCCTTCATCAAAATATTTATGAGAAAGTCTATACTGACGATAAGGATGTAATGCTCTTCTGGAAAACCCATATGCTTTATTATGTTAAAACTGACCGATTGTTTAAAAATCTGAAAGTAGAAGTAGATAATTTTAATTTCTTCTTTGATGTATCTGACCTAGAATATAAAAGAGCGAATGAAAAGAAAGAGATTGTTTATGAATTTAAAAATAAAAGAGAAGACGGAACCATCGTTTTTAATGTTTATTATTCCGAAAGGGGGAAGAAGACTAAAATAATTGATATTCTAAGAGCCCTAAAAAAAGAAGAAGTAAACATAAATGAAGATATTTTAGAAAAAGCTTTTAAAGTTTTTAAGAAACAGAATGAAGTAGATTATTTTATCAACAAAGATGCAAAAACATTTTTAAGAGAACAGTTTGATATCTGGTTTTATCAATATGTTTTTTCAGGGGAGAGCGAATGGTCAGAAGAGAGAATTAAACAATTACAAATTTTAAAAGACATTGCCTTTAAAATAATTGGTTTTATCTCACAATTCGAAGATGAATTAATAAAGATATGGAATAAACTTAAATTTGCCTTGAATTCTAATTATGTAATTACTTTAGATAGAATAGCAGACAAAAATATTGAATTAGTAGAAAAGATTTTAAATCATAATAATATTGATAAACAAATCAAAGAGTGGGAAGAATTGAGGATTATCAGTGAGAATTTTAAGAAAACTAATATTATTGAAAATAATTTAATGGGCAGGCAATTAAATAAGAAATATAAACATCTACCCATTGACACGAAATATTTCAAAGACTTAGAGATAGAGATTCTGGGATTATTTGATGATTTAGATAATCAGTTAGACGGCTGGTTAATAAAGAGTGAAAACTACCAGGCATTAAATACAATTTTACCTAAGTTTAAAGAAAGGGTGCAGACAATTTATATTGATCCGCCTTTTAATAAAGAATCAGATGCCGATTATTTTTATTCAGTAAAATATAAAGATGCTTCCTGGATAACTTTACTTGAAAATAGATTACAATTAGCAAAAAATATTTTAAATCCCAAAGGAAGTATTTTTGTAAGATGTGATTACAATGGGAATATGTATGTAAGACTCTTATTGAACAATGTTTTTGAGAATAATAATTTTAGGAATGAGATTGTAGTTAATAAATCTATTCGTATAAAAACAGAAGGCAATAAATATCCATCTTGGCATGATTCATTTCTTTTCTACTCAAAGAGTTTCGAGAATGCCTATTTCAAGCATATTACTAAAGAAAGAGAAAAGGAGGAGTGGAGATCTATCGATACCGAAGGAGAGTCATGGGGCTTTATTCCAGAGAATTTACTTCATTTATTTTCAGCAGAGAATATTAAGCATGATGAAGAAGGAAGGGCAATTTCCAGAGCGAGAATAATTTTACGACAAGAGATATTGCCAAGAAATGGGAGAAGATTCCCTTCTCAAGAAACTATTAATGAATTAGAGAAACAAAACAGAATAAGATTAAGTGCAAATGGCAATCCTCAAATGTTAAAGCCAGCAAAAATTTACTTAACAGATAATTGGTCCGATATTTATGGTTACTCAAGCAACTGGAACTTCCAAACAGAAAATTCAGAAACTGTTTTAAAACGCATCATAGAATCTACTTCTAATGAATACAATTTAATAATGGATTTCTTCTTAGGAAGTGGTACAACTACTGCAGTAGCCCATAAATTGAAGAGAAAATGGATTGGTGTAGAAATGGGAGAGCATTTTTACGATGTAATTCTTCCCCGGATGAAAAAGGTTTTAGCTTATGATAAAAGGGGTATATCCAAAGAAAAAGATGTTAAAGAAAAATATAGCCCTCAAAATGCCGGTGGCTTTTTCAAATACTATGAACTTGAACAATATGAAGATACTTTAAGAAAGGTAAAATACGAAGATTCAGATTTGTTCAATAATCCTTATATTGACCCATACAATCAATATGTATTTATGAGAGACCCAAAGATGCTTGAGGTCTTGGAAATAGATTATAAAAATAATAAAGTAAAAGTAGATTTATCCAAACTTTACAAAAATATTGATATCCCAGAAACACTTTCCAATTTTCTCGGTAAATGGATTAAAAAAATAACTCCTGCTTATGTAGAATTTGAAGATGGGGAAAAGATAAATATCAAAGATTTAGATTATAAAATTATCAAAGATTTAATCTGGTGGAAATAATGACAAGAATATTCCTACAAAACATAATAGAAGACTTAAGATTCGGCGATTTATCAGCTAATTGGAATTCCTTTGATTTAGAAAAATTTTCTAAGACTAAAAAGCTTTGGGATTATCAGCAAAAAGCTGTAAAGAATGCAATAACCATTTTATGGAAATATTTTGAGGATTTTGCTGATTATCAGGAAGATGAAAGAGTAGAAATAAATCAGGAGAGGAAACGAAAATTTTTCAAGTGGTATAAAGATAACGGATTAGAAGAAAAATTAGATATAAAGTTAGATAAAAGAAAGAGAAATATCTATAATCTTCTCACTGAATATTACCAACAAGAAGACAATAAAATACCTTATGAAAATTTTATCAATCGTATGTGTTTTTGGATGGCAACCGGCAGTGGAAAAACCCTGGTTATAATTAAATTAATTCAAATATTAAAAGAATTAATGGAGAGAAAAGAAATCCCCTCTTACGATATTTTATTTTTAACTCACCGAGATGATTTGATAGACCAATTAAAAAAACATATAGATGAATTTAATTATAGCAATGAGACAAAAATAGATTTAAAAGAATTAAAAGAATATCCAGAAGTAAAAAGACAAAGAAATTTATTTGGAATTACTGTATTTTATTACCGTTCAGATAATTTAAATGACGAACAGAAAGAAAAAATTATTGATTTTAAGAATTATGATAATAATGGAAAATGGTACATATTTTTAGATGAAGCTCACAAAGGAGACAGAGAAGAAGCGAAAAGACAGCAAATATGCTCTATCCTCTCCAGAAATGGATTCTTATTTAATTCTTCAGCTACTTTTGTAGACCTTAGAGATGAAATAACCTGTGCTTATAATTTTAATCTTGAAAAATATATAAATGCAGGTTACGGAAAGCATATAGGCATTTTAAAACAGGAAATTCGAGCATTTGGAGAAAGAGAAGATTACAGTGATGAAGAGAAGCAAAAAATAGTTTTAAAGTCACTTATTTTATTAACTTATGTGAAAAAGTTTTATAGGGAGATAACAAAAATTAATGAGAGCTTATACCATAAGCCATTATTATTAACTTTAGTTAATTCTGTAAGTACTGAAAATGCTGACTTAAAACTATTTTTTAGGGAGCTGGAAAAGATAGGCAAAGGAGAGATTAAGGGAGAAGTATTTAAAGATGCTTTGGACGAACTTTGGGCAGAATTAAAAGAAGAGCCTGAGTTTATATTTGAACTCGATAGAAAAATAAAAATAGATGAGAAAATAATAAAGGATATTTCTAAGAATGATGTTTTATATTATATATATAATTCAAAAACAAATGGGGAAATTGAAATATTAAGAAGGCTTTCCAATAAAAAGGAATTAGCTTTTAAGCTAAAGACTAGTGATAAGCCTTTTGCCTTAATAAAGATAGGTGATATATCCGGATGGCTAAAGGATGAACTGGTAGGATATGAAATTCAAGAAAGATTTGAAGATGAAAGTTATTTTGAAAATTTAAATAGAGAGGATTCTGAAATTAACATCTTGATGGGGTCTCGTAGTTTTTATGAAGGATGGGATTCTAATAGGCCCAATGTAATTAATTTCATCAATATTGGAGTGGGGCAAGAAGCAAGGAAATTTGTACTTCAATCTGTGGGGAGAGGAGTAAGGATTGAGCCATTTAAGAATAAAAGAAGAAGGTTGTTAGAACTTTATAATTCCCAGGAAATAGAAGAAGACTTATTTAATCAGGTTAAAGATAAAGTGTTACCAATGGAGTCTTTATTTATTTTTGGGACGAACAGAGAAGCCTTAAAGACTGTACTGGAGAAATTGGAATTAGAAGGAAAGGGAGAAGGTGAATCCCAGCTTTCTCTTTTTATTAATAAAGAGGTTAAAGAACATAAATTACTAGTTCCTACATATAAAGAGGCTAATTATTCTCTTATGAAAAAAAGAGAATTAACTAGTTTTGAAATAAATGAACAGGAATTAGAGATTCTAAAAAAATATATTGAATTTATACAGGATGATAGAGTATTTCTTATGCGTTATAATTCTGATCCTGAAAAAATTAAGATATTGAAGGAAAGTGTAAATAATCCGGATAGGTTCAAAGATAGTAATAAAAGTTTTAAAAACATCGATATACTTATTCAGCGAATATTTAATTATTTTAGTATAAAACCGCAAGAGTTAAAAAATTTAAAAGAATTAGATGAAGAGATAAAACATTATAAAAATATTAAAGTTTATTTGGAAGATATTAATGAGATACAAAATAAAATAGAAAAAGTAAAAAGTTTCCCAGATAGGGTAAATGATTTACGAGAACAATATGGGAAAATATCTCAAGATGAATATACAGAAAAAGTTAAAAATATAAAGAACGAAGAAGACTACGAAAAAGATCGGAGAAAAATTAAGATTAAATACGTTGCTCATCATTATTATATTCCTCTGATATGGTCTGAAACTAATTCTACAGAAGAAAAAATAAGTTATATTAGCCATATAATTAAAACTCCCAGTGAAGTAAGATTTATCGAGGACCTAGAAAACTATTTAGTTAAAGATGATAATAAATTTAAAGAATTTGGTTGGTGGATGTTTAGTAAATTAGATGAGACTTTAGATAAAGTTTATATTCCCTACTATAATCCAAACGAAAATAGAATAAGTAATTTTAATCCGGATTTCATATTTTGGTTAAAAAAGGGCAAAAAATACTTTATTGTTTTTGTTGACCCAAAAGGGACTGAACATTCAGGTTGGGCAGATAAACTCAATGGATACAAAAACATTTTCGAAGAAAAATTTAAAGAAATTAATTACAACGGGTTTAAAGTAGGAGTAAAGTTATTTTTTATCTCGAGAGATGCTTTAACGGTACGTCAAAGATTTCCAGAACACGCGCAATATTGGTTTAGTAATATTGGGAAAATGTTGGAATCAATAATATGATACTTCTCTAATTAAAGAGTTGAATTTTATTATAAGGGGTTTTTAAATATGCCCATAAATGATTATGGTTTTTTAGGGAAAGATATTAAACAATATGAAAATAAACTAGTGATAAAATATAAAGAGGTTTTTGATTTTTATGAGGATATTAATTATTTTTTGCATAAAATGAAGTGTAAAATCGATGTAAAAAATAATGATCTTCAAGGAGGAACGATGGTAGGACTATTTTGTAAGTCTCTGACTACTTTTCAGGCAATTTATATTTTATTCATACATTATCTCTCTAATAATGCGGAGAATTTATGCAGGGTATTATTTGAAGAAATGGTTAATGTTGGATACTGTAGTTTGGGTGAAGATGATACCAAAAGATATCTTTCTCTACAGTTGGTAAATAAGTTTGAAATTATAAAAAAGGTTAGCAATGATGAAAACAAAAAATATTTTATTAAAAATTTTAGCGAGTCCTTTTTTAAAGAAAAATCTCAAGATGAGCGACAAAAAGATATAATTGAAAAACTAAAAAGTTATGGAGTAGAAGGCGTATTTGATAAAAAAGGTGAACCAAAAGCAATTAACATAAGAGAAAGAATTAAAAAAATAAATTCCAAAGGTATTATGCATCATTATTTAACATTTTATAGAATTGTATCAAATGGCGTACATTCTTCACCTGATATACTAGAAAGATATTTAATATTTTATAAAGATGTGTACTGCCCCCGCTAAACCAGACACAGAAAAGTGTACTTTTTCTTTAATTCTCTTAGAATTGCTCATTATTTTAAGCATTATTATCAGGCTACCTCTTCTTGGTAATAATATTGACGTTCATATTCCATTGGTGACA
>DAOUWX010000344.1 GCA_030666935.1 Atribacterota bacterium
AGTCTTCTTAATAGATTTGGGATTCTGAAAGCCACAAAAAAGGCATCCGAGCTTAGTCCTGCCCCAAAGAACCAGGCTATTACAACATCTCTTATGAAGCCGAAGATACGACTTAATAAAGTTGATGCACCGACGACGCCTGCGGCTTTTGTTACACGAGTATTTTCAGACATATAAATAACAGTTCACGGTTGGCTGCTTTACGCTTTTCATATGCAAGTCCCGGTTTCTTTGTTAGACGGTACATTTTTCGAGTCAATTCATGCCTGCCTTACTATGGGTCCTCGATCTATCCCGATGTTAAAGCACAATATTTCTTTTCCCGCTACCATACGTCTTTGCGGCATGCTGACTTCTCCAGTCATCGTCTTAAGATCAAAAATCACTACGTATCCATCATTGGCGCGCTCGGTTAGAAGATATTTGCTGCAAAGCTGATCAATCGCCTTTTCAATAGTCTTATCAAGGCTTGAACGATTTATCTTGGTCTCAATAATGTACTTTCGACCATGATAGGTTAACAGAATATCGATTCTTCCTAATCCTGTTGGCGTCTCAAAACGAAGTTCGCCTTTTCCTCCTTCTACAAACTGATACAGCCAGGCAGTAAGCAGGAATTGTCCTGTTTTCTCGTATGGTTTTTGGCTTGCGTAAAACGCGTTTACGCCTATCTGCATGATATATTCCTCAAAATCAGATAAAATGGCTTCCATATTTAAAAGCCCATCAGAAGTAAAATACGACTTAAGTGAAGTATCTGCGGTTGCTCCGGATTCTCGAAAAAAAGCCTTTAAAAATCGTCTCTTGTATATTGCATTTGCTACAACAGCTTTATCATTTGCTTCTTTGATCAGACCGTATTGTTCCAGCCAGGATTGATCCTCGTCATCCGGATTATAGTCAACTCCGTTGAAAGTGATCTGAACAAAGCTCTCTTTGTATAATTTTGCTTTTTCAAGAAGATTATCAAAGTGACTATTCCTTTCTTTAAGCATATGCCTTATTCCCTTTTCCACATCTTCTGCATTAATCGGATCTGTAGTTTCAGGTTTTATGTCAACCGTCAGAATAGTCCCAAGACGATTTACCAGCCAGGGTTGTCCGGATGTTTCATCAAATACTTTTTTTACAGCTTCTTCCGTAAAGAGCTGGTTTGTCTCTTCTGTATATTGAGCATAAAGATCACGGACATTTTTCAGGGTAAATGCGGGGAGTTTGACCTGGTCTGCGATGTTAAAAGGGGAGACACCACCTACAATCAGTTTGGTGATATTGCGTATTCCCACAAGCCCTATGGAGTAAAGGGCTTTGTCTAAACGCTTCTTGTATTTTTGATATAGTTCCCGGATAGATGTCAGAAAGTTTTCAAGTTCCCCCATGGGGATGCCATCGAATTCATCAATAAAAATAATGATACGCTTTGGAGGGATAACCTTGTTTGATTTTTCAAAAAATTTGCGCAAAGAGATATGATCTGTGATATAATGTGTGATTAAAAAACCACGCACAGCTTCCACGTTTTTGCAATCAACTTCCTCTAATCGTTCCAAAAGCTGCTCGTAGATTCCTTCCTGGATCAGGCCGTAAAAAGAGGCCTTGTCCAACTCTTTGTAGTCTTGAAAACTGAGAAGAATCGGTATATAGGTTGGGTCTTTTTTCAGCTTATGGCAAAAGTCTTCAAAATAAGTAGTTTTGCCGCTCTGTCTCGGGGCAAAAATAGAAAAGTACCTTCCCAGGTCAACCATTGTTTTGATATCATGGTTATCCATATTGGTGACATTTTCCAGGGAAACATAATAGGAGGCATCTGGATCAACTACACCTGATTTTTCAAAGTACCGTTTTGGTTTTTTGTAATTCATCATTGCTTTCCTTAGTTTTTCAAAAAAAGATAGGTGCACTTCTCCCGTATATTTTTCTATGATGTAAGCATTTAATATCTAATGATCAATTTTTAACATTACTTCCATAATAATATCAATGACAAGTTTTTTGAGGAAAAGCAAACTTGAACCTAAAATGTTCGCAATTCTGGGTCTGGGTGAAAGTTTTACCGGCGGATTACCCATAATTTACCCTTGATTTCAGGAAGTTGTTGTATTAGGATAATTTATAATGCAGCCTTAAATTAAAATCCGAATCATTAAGCAGCATACATGTAATTGTCACGTTGACCTGTTCAGTGCTTCGTAATTTTTCGCAACAATATAACTGTAAATAATTATTCTTGCTAAGGCATTTACAATATATTTACTTTTAAGATCGACTCTTTTTTCTCAAAAACATCTCTGATATCGTAATTATTCAGGAGGTACACTGCTAACTCAAAGAATTTATTCACCGCAAAGCCGCAAAGAACGCAAAGAGA
>DAOUWX010000060.1 GCA_030666935.1 Atribacterota bacterium
AGTAGAATTATCAATTACAAAAATACTACCTAATGAAGGAAAATCAATTCCGTAGACTCCATTTGAGCCACCGGTTATTCCAAATGGATTGTTATTTAAAGTAAGCCGTACAATTTCACCCATTCCGATGGTTACGATACACAAATAGTCTCCTCTTAAATGGATGATTGGAGAACAGACTAACCAGGCAAAGGCACCTGCTGCAATTGCACTTATTGGCAGTAAAACAATTATGGGAATTCCAAATGTGGTATTAAGGATTGCTGTAGTGTAAGCTCCAATAGCCATAAATCCCATATGTCCTAAATCAAAAAGCCCTACTTCTCCCAAAACAATATTTAAGCTAAGTCCCAAGAGAGCATAGACACCGAAGAAAAATAAGACATCTACCCAGTAAGCATTTATTATAAAAGGTAATATTATAAATAAAATTGCTACTAAGATAACCAGCCAATTTTTAAATATACTATTTTTTTGCTTTATATTTTTGTTTAATTTCATTTTTTCGCCCCTTTATACTTTTTCTGCAATTTTTTCACCCAAAAGACCTGTAGGACGAAAAATTAATACTAATATTAAAATTAAAAATACAAACACATCCTTATAGGCAGTAGAAATGTAAACAGAACCTAACATTTCCAATATTCCTAAAAGAAGTCCACCAATCATTGCTCCCGGGATATTGCCAATACCTCCCAGAATAGTAGCAGTAAAGGCTTTTAATCCATAATTCCAGCCCATAATAAAACTAATCTTTCTGTAATACATACCTACCATTACTCCTGCCATTCCTCCTAAAGCCGGGCCTAAAGCAAATATAAAAAATATAATTGTTTCAATATTTATTCCCATCAGTGCGGCAGTGCTTCTATCTAAAGCACAAGCACGGATAGCTGCGCCAAATGTCGTTTTTTGAACAATATAAAATAAAAGCCCCATAAGAATAAAGGAAATAATTAAAACTACTATCTGCATTAAAGTAATTTTAATTCCTCCAATATTTAACATAACCGAAGGGACAACCTGTGATGTATAAGCTTGCGGACGGGGACCCCAAACAACCATTATCCCATTTTGTATTACAATTGAAGCTCCCAGTGCAGACACTACTGCGGGAAGCCGGCCTACTGAATATATTGGACGATAGGCAATTCGCTCTATTAAAGTACCGGCAATTCCTATGCCGATTGCGGCTATTAGCATAGCCGCAATCACACCGCCCCATATACCAAAGGTAACGGTAACATAGGTAGAACCAAACACGAGAAGGGTAAATCCAAGATATGAACCCAAGGCAAATAAATCTCCATGCGCAAAATTAATCAACTTCATTACCCCGTATACCATGGAATAACCGAGAGCAATAAGAGCATAAAATGAACCTATAGTCAATCCGTTAAGTAACTGCTCTAAAACAATTTTCATCTTCGTATCTTACCTCACTTTTATTTAGTATCGCAAATTGAGGAACTTCCATCTTCATTTACTACATAAAGATTGATACTGCTTCCTACTCGGTCACCAATTTCATCAAAACCTACAGGGCCGGTTATGCTGGGGAACTTATCCATCTTATTCCTCAGATAATCAGCAATATCATCTGAATCAGTAGAACCGGATTTATCAATAGCTTCTGCTAATACACAGAGAGCATCAGCAGCATAAACTGACCAGGGGCTGGATGGAAGAGTGCCATATTTCGCTTTATAGGCTTCTTTGAATGCCATTGCTTCAGGATTGGTAAAATATTCAATTAAAGCTTCCTGAGTTTGATAAACACCTTTAGCATATTCTATACCAGCAATATTGATAAAATCTTCATTAACTACTGCATCTCCGCCTACAAATATTGCTTCGATTCCAATTTCGCGTGCCTGTCGGATTATTAATCCCGCTTCCGGGAAATGACCGGTGTAATAAAATACATCCGGATTAGTTTCTCTTAATTTGGTTAGAGGTACAGTAAAATCGGTTTCTTCCGGATTAATTGCATCAAAATAGACTATTTCCACTTCTCCAGCATCTATTTTGGATTTTAATGCTGTCCTAGTTTCTTCGGCAAGCCCTACAGAAAAGCTTGTGTTGTTATTCATTATAGCAATTTTTTTAGCATTGAAGTAAGGCACAACTTTATCGGCAAAAAATTTAGCTTGGGTATCCGTTCTTCCGCAAGTACGGAAGAAATACTTTAATCCTCTTTCAGTAAGATCGGTAATAGTTGCACCATAAGCAATATTTACTTTTTCGAATTTTTCGTATATATCAGAAGCGGGAAGAACAACAAAAGAACCGTAGGTTTGAATAGCAGCAACTACATCCTTTTGAGTTATTAATTTCATTGCCGCTAATGCACCTGCTTTTGGCTGGCAAGCATCATCAGCTACCCTGATTTCAATCATTCTACCGCCTAATATCCCACCCTTTTCATTGATCATTTGGGCAGCAATTTCCACACACTGTTTAGTCATTTCACCTTCAACGGCATATGGTCCAGTTATAGGCCCTTGCAAACCGATAACTACCGGTGGTTTATCAGCAGCCATTCCTCCCAAAGAAGCTATGCCAAGAGCTAATACTAACACACTAACAACTAATAAAAATTTTATTCTTTTCATTTTCAATTCTCCTTTATTTATTTTAAAATACATAAAAAAACAGATCATTTTAGCAAATTAACTAGACATAACATTAAAAGTAACTTTTATTATAGATATATAATTAATTAAGAAATCCCCTCACCTCCTTTTTTTCTTTAAAAATAGCTATTCGCAAAATTATAGTTACCAGGTATTTTTTTTAGATTTTGTGAAAAACCATCTTTTAGATTATTTTTCGCCTAACCTATTTATCATATATATATTCTACTAAAAATTTAAAAACCCTTCTTTTTTTGAGTGAAATAAGTTTTATTATTTTATTTCTTAAACTACCGAGGGTTCGATAATCAGCTCACCCCGTTCAAATCTACCTATATCTAATCTGTCGATAGGAATAGAAGTCCGCCCTTTAAGTATTAGCTCTGCCATAAGCCGGCTGGCTACAGGAGCCAGCATAAATCCATGACCGCTGAATCCTACTGCCATATAAAAGCCTTTTACCTGAGGATGCTCACCCACGATCGGCTGAGAATCAGGGCTCATATTATATTGGCCTGACCATTGTCTTACCATACTCACTTCTTTTAATGGGGGTACAATTGCGGTCATCTTTTGGGCCATATCCCGGGCAAATTGCCAGCTTGTACCTATATCGTGACCTTTGGGTTCATCGGGGTCGCCAAAACCCATTATGATACTTCCGTGAGGAGTCTGCTGGCAATAAAAATTACGAGAAAAGGACATCAACATCGGCTTAAATAGGGGGTCAACCGGTTCGGTGATTAGGATTTGATGCCTTTGGGAATATACCGGTATTTCCACTCCTGCCATCTTCCCTATTTCTCCCGAGTAACCACCGGCGGCATTTATTACAATAGGAGTGAGCACTTCTCCCTTATCTGTACTGACTGAAACTATCCTGTTATCTTCAGTCTTAATCTCTTTTACCTCGGTAAAATTGTAGATCTTTACCCCTAATCTTTGAGCTGCCTCGGCATAGGCAAAATTGGTATTAAAGGGGTTAGCATGACCATCGGTAGGACAGAAAGTTGCTGCTAATATACCTTCCTTATTTAAAGGTGGCACGATCTCTTTAGCTTCCTCTGCAGTTATGTATCTTACATCAATCCCTAATGATTGTTCCAAAGCCACATTTTTCTTAAACTGGTTGACTTCTTTTTCGGTGTAAGCAAGCATCAGATATCCACCTTGATTCAGTTCGATATCATAATCCAGTTCTTGACTTAAATTCTCAAATATTTTTATACTCTCCCGGGCCAGGATACAGTTCATCTCAGTCCCAAACTGCTGTCTGATCCCTGCTCCACACCTTCCGGTAGCGCCACTGGCAAGAGAATTTTTTTCGAATAATACTATATTTTTACATCCCATCCTGGCTAAATTATAAGCGATGCTGCAACCGATTATTCCTCCACCTACTATTACCACACTTGATCTTTTATTCATCATCATCACCTGCCAGAATCCCTAATTTTACCGGCTTGGTGGGCGGCCTGAAGGTAGGTATGGCTACCTCTTCTATCTTCTTATGACAAAACTTGGCGATTTCCCTTAAGATAATTCTACGGCAAGTGGTGCCCTGACACCTTCCCATCCCCGCTCGGGTAACCCTTTTAATCTCATCGAGGGTGGTATAGCCTTTTTCTAAAGCCTGTCTGATTTCTCCCCAGGTAACATCTTCACATCGGCAAATTATGGTTTCATCTTTCATCATTTTTGTCCTCCACTTTTATGCTCCTTACTTTCATGGCCGTACTTTTGGGGACTTCCAGGGAAATTATGTGAGTCTTGTTTTTAATCTTTAAAACTCTTACTACTTTCGCTTTACCCAGAATGCTGCCATCTCTGTCTAGGGCATAAACATCTTCTCCTTTTTCCGGCAAGGGGAGCATTTCATGGGGCAGCTTAATCAAGGATTTTTCCTCCGAATAATTCACATCTATTACGAATATGGCCAGGCCGGGGCAGGAACTGATACAGATCCCGCAACCGGTACACTTATCAAAATCGACTATAGGCAAGTCATTTATATCTTCAAAGGGCTTTATTGCGCCAAGTTTGCAGGATATGGCGCAAGGGTCGCAGGGTATTCTCTGAAAGCATTCTATTGTAACCACCGGACCTTTAGCTAATCTTTTTTTATCCGGAATTACTTCTTCTAAATCATCATCGGTCGGTATACCGGTTCTTTCTAACATGGTTAATCCCTCCCCTCCCTTATTAAGGCTTTTTCTATACCTATCTTAATTTCTTCACTTAAAGGGTTGTCTCTCAATTCTTTTAATTCCGCTTTTAGTTTTCTGTCTTGCTCTTGATAATTATCACATTTATATTCCAAGCTCACCGCGGCATTCAGACCGGCAATTTGACCTTCCAACATGGCACTGCTGGCCTCTTCGATACCGGCTACATCTCCGGCGATATAGATATTACCTTTAGTGGTTTTCATATTATCATCTCTTAGGGCCACGTAGCCGCAAAGCTCAGGAATATATTTCATCTGACAACCAGCCTGCCAGAGCAGATCAGACAGTGGAGAGAGGCCTACCGCTAAACAGATAGTATCCACCTCAAGTTCCTTTTCCGTCCCCGGAATAAATTCAAAATTTTGATTGATTTCAGAGATTACCGCTTTTTCTACACAATCCGTACCGTACACTTCTTTTAAGGTATGAGAAGTGTAGATAGGTACTCCCAAACGTCTAATCTTGGAGGCATGCACCAAGTAGCCGCCTATCCGGGGGAGGGCTTCCACAATTGCTGCCACCTTGATCCCGGCTTGCAGGAGCTGTTAGCTTACAACCAGGCCGATATTACCCGCCCCTATCATTAAGATATTATTGCCCGGGACTACGCCGTAAAGATTCATTAAGGTCTGCACCGCCCCGGCACCATAGACTCCGGGTAAGTCGTTATTTATAAAAGGCAGCATATTCTCTGATGCCCCGGTAGCCAAAATAATTCTTTTGGCATTTAATTTTTTTAATATATCACCATTAACTCCCTGGACAATGGTAATGACCTCATCTTCGTAATACCCGGTAACTGTGGCATTGTCGATTACTTCAACATGGTCATATTCTTTGATATCCCGGATCATCTTTTTGGCAATCTCTATGCCTCTGATCCCGGCAAACTGTTTTTCAGAACCAAAAAATTTATGGGTCTGCTTAATTAACTGTCCGCCTAATTCTAGACCATCGTCAATAAGAGTTACTTTTGCTCCTAAAGAAGCAGCATAGATCGCTGCCGATAATCCTGCCGGACCCCCGCCGATAATTGCTATATCAGTCATTTTCAATTGAAATCACCTTTTCCTTTTTGAGTTTCTACCCTCATCCCCTCTTCCAGTTTAGTTACACAGGTTCTGATATTGGGGACGCCATTTACTTTCATCAGGCAAGCCGAACATTTTCCTATGGCACAAAAAAATCCTCTGGGGCGGTGATATTTAATGCTTCTGCTTAATACCTTTATTCCGGCGGCCACCAGGGCAGAAGCAATAGGTTCACCCTTATAGCCATCCAATTCTTTCCCATCCAAGGTGAATTTTATCTTTTCTTTCTGATTAAATTCTAAAATAGGATGTTCTTTTATGCGCATACCTTCCTCCCTATTAAAATATTTATTTTTATTACTTTAACATAAATATAGCAGCCATACGACCGGTATTTCCCTCATCCCTGCGGTAGGAAAAGAAAAGTTCAGGATGGTCTACCGTACAAATCTGGTTAACAAAAATATTCTTTTTCTCCACTCCACCTTTAATCAATTGCCCATAGTTTGCTTTTCTTAAATCAAGGCTACGCCCGCTCTTATTCTGCAAGGAAATTGGTTCACTATTACATTTAACTTCATTTAACCAATAATCATCAATTTTATTTTCCTCTTTGATGTTATAACAGCAGGGACCAATGGAGGGAAAAATGGCAGCCAGGCAGGAGCGGGGATTGGTCTCAAAGATTTTCTCCATATTAGATAAAGCTTTTAAGGTTAATTCCAATTCTGTTCCCTTTCTTCCACTATGAATCAAAGCGATAGCTTTTTTGATCGGGTCAAAAATAAAAACAGGTACACAATCAGCATAACACATTAAAAGAGGTATGCCGGGAATATCCGTAATTAAGGCATCGGTTTGTGCAATTCCCTTAGAATATTTAAAGGCTCCTTTGCCTTTATCTTCTTTTCTTACGAGAGCTATCTTATCTTTATGGACTTGCTGGGCAGTTACTGCGGTTCGATAATCAATGCTTAAGGCATCTAAAATTATTTTTCTATTTTCTGCTACGCGGATTTCTTCATCGCCTACATTATAAGATAGATTAAGATTATTAAAGGGGGGTCTGCTTACACCGCCTGTTCGAGCGGTAAAAGCATTTACTACTAAGTTGGTGTTGTCTAATTCTCTACAGTTGAAATATTTTATTTGCCCAAGTTTTTTTAATTTAAAATCCTGGTTCAAATTATCTCTACTTTTTGTTAATATTTTTTAATGCATCTACTGCATCAACATAAAAAAAGGGTAAGATACTCCAATGGAATTTCTTACCCTGTCTTTTTACCTGAGAGATTTTTCCAGAATATTGAAAATTACCCCTTCGGTGTTTATTTAAAAACTTTCCAGAGTTCTGTCCGGTAATGGTCCTTTTGCCTGAGAGTTTAAATGTATCATACATCTTGCCCCTTCGGCTCCTTTTCTGTAATAGAAAAGACCTCTCCCACTACTTTCATCCAGAATAAAATTTATTTAATTGTACTAATCTTGATTCAAAATAGTTTTATATAGTATAACATATTTAGGAAAAAATAAAAGACTGTTACCTATATACGACATCTATTTAAAAAATCCTTCTTTTTTTTGAAAATAATTATAATTTTTTTCACAAACAACAAAAAACGTATATCGTATATAGTCTTTAGTAAAATAATCGTTAACGAATAATATTTGATAACGAAGCGAAAAACGTAAAACGCAAAACTGAATTCGTATCTCGTATCTCGTGAATCGTGTCTAGTGAAGATGGTTAGCCAGTTAACCAGTTTACCGGTTACCCGGTTGAAGAATTAAAATCAGGTTAGTTAGCTGTATCAACTAACTCTCATCTTGCAACTGAGAACTTGTATTTGAAATTAACTACTAGAATTAACTGGCCAACTGGTAAACCGGCTAACTAGTTAACTTAATTTATCTTGTGCCTTGCATCTTGTATTTAACACTAACGATTAACGACTAAGTTTCATCTCCAGCTGCAAATGGGAACAAACTTTTTAGCTTTTTCCGATAACTCCTGAATCTTTTCATCAGAATAAGGTTTTATCTTTTGATAAGAAGGATTAAGGGTCTTCTCTAAGGAAGAGAAATTCTGCAAGACATATTTTTTTGCACCCGAAATATAACGCGCAATCTCCATAATAATCTCTTCGGAATGCAATAAAGGTACCACAGTAGTACGAAATTCATAATCAACTTTTGAGTTCATTATTAATCCGATACTGTCCTTTACCTTCTCCAGCAGTATTTTATCTCTAATACCCGCCGCCTTAGAATAATTATCAAAATCTAATGATGATTTAATATCCAGGGCAATATAATCTACCAAACTGAAATCAAGGAGATTTTTTAATAATTTCGGATTAGTTCCATTGGTATCCAGCTTTATTAAAAAACCTTTATCTTTTATTTCTTTGAAATATTCGGGCAAATCGGGGTATAAGGTGGGCTCTCCTCCGCTCATACATATGCCATCGATAAAATCTTTTCTCTCTAACAGATAACTGTCTATTTCTTTTTGAGGAATGTTTTTAAAATTATCCGGATGTAATATTAAATCACAATTATAGCAGTAAGGACATCGAAAATTACATGAGGGAAGATATAAAGTAGAAACAATTTTCCCCTCCCAATCAATCAGAGAGGTCTCAATTATCTGCTTTATACTAATGTTCAAATTACTGTTTCCTTTCTAATCTCTTCCATACCAGGGACGTTTCCTCTCCATATCTTGATCTCTTTATCATTATTGTCTAAGGCTACTATAGAAGGAGTGGATGCAATATCATAATAACTTGCTTCCGCCAGACCATCAACCGAATCTACATCAAAATATTGAACCTCTGCCTCTTTTTCTAATTGTTTTCCCACATTTTTAGCTTCCGGACAACGGGGACAGTTTTTTTGCCAGAATATTTTTATTTTCATAGTATTTTCACTCTCTTCTAAATTTTACTTTTAACTTTATAATTTCCGGAATGCCGGTCTTTCAGTTCACCGATCTTATTCTTATTCCAGTTGGTTATTTTGCTATAATATCCTACTATTCTGGTTACCCCATACACATCTTCACTCCCACATCCATTACAATTCTCCTGTAATCCCCTGCTAATCTCGCTGCAGGTATTGCATATGGTAAACTCAGGCGAAATAGTAAGTTGAGAACACTGGGTATGTTCCCAAACTTTTTTAACTAAATTATAGATACTCTC
>DAOUWX010000362.1 GCA_030666935.1 Atribacterota bacterium
AACCGGGTAACTGGATAACTAATACATACGAGATACGAATTAGTGAGTATGGGGTGAGTTAATAATGGAAATGCCCAAAAAACCTTTTACCAATAAAAGAATCGGGGATATTTTAATTGAGCAGGGATTAATCAATCTCCAACAGTTAAAAGAAGCCCTTGAAATGCAAAAAAACGGTAATAAAAAACTATTAGGTGAAATATTCGTTGAAATAGGGGCTATAAGCAGGGATGAACTGTATGAGGTTTTACAATATGTTTACGAAACAGAATATGTAGATCTATCAAATTACGTAATAGACCCGGAAGTAATATCCCTTGTATCCGAGAAAGCCGCCTTACGGTTTAAATTAATCCCCATAAGCAAAAGTGATAATGAATTAATTATTGCCATGGCAAATCCCTTAGATGTTTATGCTATAGATTTTGTAAGAGACCATACCAAGATTAAAAAGATTAAATCATTGCTTGCCACTGAAGAGGATGTTCTAAATGCTATTACTAATTATTATGAATTGGGCGAATATGATGATATAATCGAAAGATTGGGAGAAGAAGTAGTATTTAAAGAAGATGAAGAAGAGGAAGATTCGAAAAAATTAGAAGCAATAAGTAGGGAAGCTCCTATTATACAGCTGGTGAATATGTTAATTGTGCAAGGTGTTAAGGACAGAGCAAGTGATATTCACATTGAACCAAACGAAAAAGGACTTTTAATTCGTTTCCGTATTGATGGAATGCTTCATGATGTTAGAACTTTACCCAATACAATTAAATCTGCAGTTGTATCACGGATAAAAATATTAGCCAAGATGGACATTGCTGAAAGACGTCTTCCCCAGGATGGGCGTTTCCAGGTAAAGTTTGGAACCAGGGAAGTTGACTTAAGAGTTTCTACCATTCCCACTGTATTAGGGGAGAAAGTTGTTTTAAGATTATTAGACAAAAGTAAAGGATTGATAAAATTAGAACAACTCGGATTCATCCCTGAGCAATTAGAGGAATTTAAATCGGTAATTTACAAATCTTATGGGATAATTTTATTAACAGGACCTACCGGAAGCGGAAAAACTACTACTTTGTATGCCGCTTTAAGCGAAGTAAATTCCAAGGATAAGAATATTATAACTGTAGAAGACCCGGTAGAATATAAGTTAGTCAGAATTAATCAAATCCAAATAAAGCCAAAAATAAATTTAACTTTTGCCAATACACTACGCTCAATATTAAGGCAGGATCCGGATATTATAATGATCGGAGAAATAAGAGATACTGAAACTGCTCAAATCGCAGTTCAAGCAGCTTTAACCGGGCATTTAGTTTTCAGTACTCTTCATACTAATGATGCCGTCAGTGCCTTAACCAGATTGATTGATATGGATATTGAAACATTTCTGATTTCATCTTCGGTAATAGCAGTAATAGCTCAAAGATTAGTTAGAGTTATATGTGAAAAATGCAAAGAAGAATACATACCCGGGAAAGATGTTTTAAGCGGGCTTGATATAAAAACCAACTCGAAAAGTGATATTAAAGTTAAACTGTATAGAGGAGCAGGTTGTTCTTTTTGTAAGAATACAGGATATTACGGAAGAACTTCCATATATGAACTCATTGTCTTGGATGAGGAGATTAGAGCATTAATAATATCAAAAGCCTCAAGTAATATAATCAAAGATGCTGCTATTAAAAAAGGGATGAAAACGTTAAAGGATTGCGGGCTAGAAAAAGCAATGCAGGGAATTACTACTATTGAAGAAGTGCTAAGAGTGGCAGGATAGAAAAACAGTATCGAGTATATAGTATCGAGTATCGAGTAAGGAAAAGAAATCAGAAGCCTAATTAGTATCATGTGGATCGTATCTCGTAAAGAATTAGTTAGTTGGCTAGTTAGTTACTTGGTTAACTGGTTAAGAAAATAGAAGACAGAAGCCAAATTAGTATATAATATCTAGTATATAGTACATAGTAAAGAAAACAAGAAAGAGAAGTATAATTCAGGTGCAAGAGATAAAATCAGAAGGAAAAAAGCAGAAATGTCATTGCGATTGATCGCAGGGAGCGTGGTAATCGTAGTTTCATATCTTGTATCTCGTTAGCAAAATAGAATTCAGAA
>DAOUWX010000114.1 GCA_030666935.1 Atribacterota bacterium
CTTTTATTGTCATCCTGGGTTACCATATCATCAGAGGGGATTACCATTCCGAAATGAGCACTAGCCGAAATCAAACTTCCGAATAAAAATACTACTACCAAACTAAAAACCAAAACTACTTTCAATTTTAAATTTTTCATACTTTCCTCCTGTATTTTATTAATCGTCCAATTTGCCAATTTGCCAATTGACCAATATATTAATTTACCAATTCCCCTATCCACCAATTCACCAATTAAATTAGTCGACAGTGAATAGTTGTTAGTATTTAGTAGCAACACGGTAAGCCGTGTTGAGAAAATAGACAGGCGGGACGCCTGTCCTACTATTCACTAACGACTAAATACTATTTTCATTTTCGTGCTACGCATAAGATAAAAAAAATATAAGGCTATTAGCCTTTTTATTGTAATTTGAATCTGAAAACTGTTAACCAAAAACTGAAAATTATTTCCCTACACCAACTCCTTCCCGGTAGTAGCTATAGACAAAAATCCGTATTTTACCCCTTTAGCTGCTTTTAATTTATCCGCCAGTTCTCTCACCTCTGTCGGCTTCCCTCTTACCACTATTATCTCCAAACAATTATCATGGTCTAAGTGAATGTGCTGGCTAGAAATAATTAATGTGTGAAAATCATGCTGGATATCGGTTAGGTTATTTACCAGATCTCTTTTATGATGGTCAAAGACCAAGGTAATCGCTCCGGCAACTTCCTTTCCTTCAACCCACTCTCTTTTAACCAGATTCTCTCTGATTAAATCTCGTATTGCCTCTGAACGGTTAGGATATTTCTTCTCTTTAATGAGTATATCAAATTTTTCTAATAGTTCTTTTTCTAATGATACACCAAAACGAACTATATAAGACATCGCTCTCTCCTATTAGTATTACTATTATTAAAATAGTAACACAATATTTCTATTTCGTCAAAAATATTAATATAGTATCGAGTATATAGTATTGAGTATCGAGTTAAAAAAGAGAAAGAAAAAATAGTATTCTTTTTCCCATCTAACTACCCCGCTAAAGTTTATACTACTAAATATATATCACATAATAAAGAAAAGAAGAGTGGAATACTTTTTAACTCCTTTTTATTTCGGGTTCAGGATAATCTTCTCCAAAACAATTTACAATTATATCCTTTATAATCTCTGGAATAATCGGTTTATCATTTCTATCTTTCTCAACATTTGCTATTCGGTCAGCTTCATCCATCCCTTCAATTACCTTACCGAAGGCTGCATAATTTCCGTCCAGATGTTGTGCATATTTGTGCATTATAAAAAATTGCGAGCCTGCACTATCCGGTTCACTGCTGCGCGCCATACTTATCACACCTTCTTTGTGTGTTAAATCATTCTTAAAACCATTCGATAAAAATTCCCCTTTTATTTTATACCCGGGTCCACCAGCTCCTGTTCCCTCAGGACACCCTCCTTGAATCATAAAATCGGAAATAACTCTATGAAATGAAAGACCATCATAAAATTTTTTCTTTATAAGTGAAATAAAATTATTTACAGTATCGGGGGCGATCTCGGGATACAGCTCAATTGTTATCGATTTTCCATTTTCCATATTTATTTTAGCAATTGGATTTTTACTCATCTTTTTCCCTTTCATAATAAAAAATAATCTGCCTTCTAATAATAGCATATTTTCTGCTTTATTTTTACTTTAAAGTGTAACTACATTTATCTTTTATTTTAAATCAACCAAGAATAATTTCTTTAAGAAGCCTCTTGGGTACATGATGAACTCCCTGACTGTCCCGCCAATACTTTATATCTCCATCGGTTCCAACTGTTTCAAGTACCACCTTCTCCCTGGGTTTACCAATAGCCAATACATACAAAATCTCATATCTTTCATCAATTTTTAAGGCAAATCTCAAGTCATCCCTTTTTACTGAGGCAAATATACAACCCCTTAATCCCTTCTCTGTTGCTCCCAGAAGAATGCTTTGAGCGGCAATACCCGGGTCACACCAGTAATTTTTAGTGATTTCTGTATCGTTCAACATAACAATATAGGCAGAAGGTCTTTCCCCTTCATTAGGACCTCGCCAATCTTTCAGATAACCTGCCCAGGCTAAAGTAGCAAAAATTAGATCATTTTTATTCTTCTCACAAGATAAGATATATTTTAAAGACTGCCTGTTAGCAGCAGAGGCTGAAAGTCTGGCTAAATCTACCATCTCTTCCAAAGCATTCCGCTTAATTTCAAAATCCTCATAAAACCTCCGATACGTTCTGTTTTTTTTAATTAATTCTTTAATCATAATAATTGTTCCCTCCCTTAAAAAATATAATTATTTCTGTAATTATTACAATTTTAGCGATAATTTTCAAATAAAATAGGGAATTATGTCGTATTGCCTAAAGGAAGAAAAAAGTACTAAGAGGAAAAAATATAAAAACCTTAGTTTTTGGGAGATAGTAATTAGATTGTTTACATAAAAAATTTTCTGATATTATTATATATTTTTCCCTGATTTATATTTTTTTATGTTAAAATATTAAAAATAGAATAAAATTGCTAATGATAAAAAATTAGGAATGTGATAAGTCATCCCTGGTCACGATAATGGAAGGATAAAAATGATAGAAGTAATCAAACGTAATAATACAGTACAATATTTTGATCCAAATAAGATAATAAATGCCATTACTCAGGCAATGCGCGAAACCATAAAGGGAGTAGATAAAGAGCTATGTGTATCTATTGCTGCAAAAATTAAAAAAGATTTACAGACTTCCAAAGATAGTGTAACAGTTAATGATATACAGGAACAGGTAGAAACAGAATTGATGAATAGCGAAAGGAAAGATGTTGCAAAAGTTTATATCTTATACAGAAAACAGCGCGACGAATTAAGAGAAATCTCCAAAAAAAACCACAAGTTGTTAGCGGATGACTTTATCAGCCAATACAAACATCTTCCCAATCCATTTCCCAGTCAATTAGGTCAATTTGTTTATTACCGAACTTATTCCCGATGGTTGCCTCTCGAAAAAAGAAGAGAATACTGGTGGGAAACAGTAAGAAGGGCTGTGGAGTTTAATTGTGGTTTGGTTAAAACTACTCAACATGAAGCTGAACTTCTCTACGATAATCTCTTTCATTTAAGACAATTTTTAGCCGGTAGAACCCTTTGGACGGGGGGAACGGAAGTTAGTATAAAATATCCCATGGCAAATTTTAATTGCAGTTTTACGATTTTAGATAATTTTAATGCTTTTAAAGACCTGTTTTATTTATTGATGATCGGGGCCGGGGTAGGGATAAGAATTTTAAAATCAGATGTAATTAAATTACCAAAAATAAGAACGGATATAAAGATTATACATGAGTCATATTCTCCAACACCTAAAGATAAGAGAGAAGATTTAACCAGTATTACTTTTGAATCTAATACTGCCCATATTATAGTCGGAGATAGCAAAGAAGGCTGGGTGGAATCATTAGATTACTATTTAAACATACTATATAAAAAGGAATACAGGGAAGTAAAAAGCATTATTTTTAATTACAATTACGTTAGGCCAAAAGGAGAAAAGTTAAAAACTTTTGGTGGTACTGCTTCCGGATATGAAAGCTTAAGGGAGATGTTTTATAAAATTGATAAAATAGTTAAAATTGATTGTTTTGGTAATTTAAAAAAATTGCGGCCAATAGATTGTCTGGATATAGCTAATATCATTGGCCAAAATGTAGTAGTAGGAGGAGTCAGACGGACCAGTGAAGTAGTATTATTCGACAAAGATGACCAAGGAATTTTAAATGCTAAGAATAATCTCTATGAACAGGTGGATGGTAAATGGATAAAAAATGAAGCTATTTCCTATCGGGAAATGAGTAATAATAGTATTTTTTATACTTCTAAACCAACTCGGGAACAACTTTCCTGGCATATAAAGCAAATGAGATACAGTGGAGAACCCGGTTTTATGAATGCGGAAGCAGCCGCTAAAAGAAGACCTAATTTGCAAGGAGCTAATCCCTGTATGGAGGTGCTGCTTGATAGAGACCAAATGTGTAATCTGACTACAGTAAATGTATTAGGTTTTGTGCAAGATGCTAAATTAGATAAGAAAAAATTACTTGAAGCTCAACGACTTTCTTTACGTGCAGGGTTTCGAATGACTTTTTTAGACCTGGAGTTAGATCAATGGGATGTGAAGCAAAAAAGAGATAGATTGGTAGGCTGTAGTTTGACCGGATGGCAGGATATGGTAAATGCTACTAAAATGACCAAAGAAGAAGGATCAGAATTACGGAAAAAACTAAGAGATATTATTCATCAAGAAGCAGAGTCCTATGCGCAAAAATTAGGGGTTGAACCTCCTTTGCTTATGACCACAGTGAAACCGGAAGGTACCCTTTCACAATTACCCACCGTTTCCAGCGGAATACATCATTCTCATTCTCCTTATTTTATCAGGAGGGTTCGTATTAATGCCAATGACCCCTTGCTTAAGGTTTGTGAAGAATTGGGATATGATATAAAACTGGAGAATGGACAGACTGAGGAAGATTGCCAAACAAAGGTAATCTCTTTTCCTTGTTGCGCTCCGGAAGGGAAAACCAAAAAAGATGTTCCCGCAATAGAACAATTAGAAATTTACCGTTCTTTCCAAAAAGAATATACAGATCATAATACTTCTATTACTGTTCATGTGCAAAACCATGAATGGGAAGAAGTAGAAGAATGGTTATGGAATAATTGGGATGAAGCGGTAGCGGTAAGTTTTGTCTCTTTAGATAATAGTTTTTATGCTCAAATGCCTTATGAGGCGATAACAAAAAAAGAATATGAGAAGAGGGTAAAAGAAATGTTACCTTTTATTCCTTCACTTATCTCAAAATACGAACAGGAAGAAACAGAAATTGATGTAGGAGATGAATCGTGTTCTAACGGAACATGTCCTATTAGGTAGAAAAAATAATGAAGTCATTTCAAATAAAGAGTTAGACATTATTCCCTCACCTCTGATGTTATTTATCCAATAGTTTTGACTCGTCGTAGGATATTTTATTCTGCTTTTTATCCTGATGCCTTTCTAAAGCCAACTGGATTAATCGGTCAATCAGCTCAGGATAAGGGACACCACTCGCTTCCCACAGACGGGGGTACATACTGACAGAAGTAAAACCGGGGATGGTATTAATTTCGCTTAAATATATTTTATTTTCTTTTTTGCTGACAAAAAAATCTACTCGAGCCATCCCAGCAGAATCAACAGCTTTAAAGGCACAAAGGGCAATCTCCTGAACCTTTCGTGATACTCCATCAGGTAAATCTGCCGGAACAATCAATTGAGTCCCTTCATTTATATATTTTGAATCATAATCATAAAATTCTCCTGCCGGCCTGATTTCACCCACTACTGAAGCCCTGGGTTCATCATTCCCCAAAACACTGCATTCTATCTCTCTGGCTTCCTCTAATCCCTCTTCAATCAAAATCTTTCTATCATAAGAAGAAGCTAAATCTATGGCTTTTTCTAATTCTTCTTTCTTGTGAACTTTGGTTATCCCTACACTCGAACCTAAATTAGTGGGCTTTATAAAAAGAGGATATTCGAAATCATCTTGAACTAAAGACAAGATTTTCTCTTTATCTTTTTGCCAATCTTTTCTCTTTATGGTCATCCATTTTAATATTGGTAAATCTCTCTGTTTAAATATTGTTTTCATTAAATCTTTGTCCATAGAAACTGCTGAGGCTACTACTCCTGCCCCCACATAAGGAATATCCGCTAATTCTAAGAGGCCTTGTACTGTTCCATCCTCTCCATAAGGACCGTGTAATACCGGGAAGATTACGTCTAATCTTTCTAAAGCCGAGCTTTTATCTAATCTTTGATTATTATCTATGTGGATCAGGGCTCTACCGGAAGAGTCATTCAATAAAATTACCGTGTTTTTCCCTTCTATTTTGCCAGATTGAAGAGCTAATTCAGAGTCCTGGGGAGATATCCATCTGCCTTCTTTGGTTATACCGATGGGTACTACGATATATTTATCTTTATCTATTGCTTTAATAATTGAGGAGGCGGAACAAAAGGAAACCTCATGTTCTCCCGACCTTCCTCCA
>DAOUWX010000259.1 GCA_030666935.1 Atribacterota bacterium
AATAGTTTAGAAGAAATTGCCAGAGAAAAGGGAGGAATTATTAAACCGGAGGGGATTGTAATATCCTCTGACCAATATGAAGAGGCCTATAATGAGATTAAGAAAATAGCCGATGAGAAAAATTCCATTATTTATAGTGTGGGAAAAGAAATAAGTTGTAAAATAGTAAAATCTGATACCAAGGGCGTTATATTTGATTTAAAGGGAATTTATAATGATTATAAAAATCTTCATACTCCCTTATTAGGTAGACATCAAGCAGATAATTCTGCTACTGCTATTACCGCTATAGAAGCACTTAAAATTAGAGGGGTAAAAATCTCTGAAAAAGCAATTAGAGTCGGTTTAGAAAAAATAAAGTGGACAGGGAGATTGGAAATCATTCAGAATAATCCTACATTAGTATTAGATGGGGCACACAATCCCAGTGGAGTAAAGGTTGTGCGAGATGCTCTTAAAGAGATATTTTACTATCACCGGCTTATTTTGGTATTAGCTATTTTTGCTGATAAAGATTATAAAAAGATGATACAAATAATAGCGCCTAGCGCAGATTTAATCATTACTACCAAGGCAAAGAGCCCTCGAGCGGCTCCTCCTCAGTTAATTGCCAAAGAAGCGGCGCAATATGTAGATCAGAATAAAATAATCATTACAGAAAATATTCCTCAGGCAATAAACTGTGCTTTATCGAATTCCAAAGAGGATGATTTAATATGTATTACCGGATCACTATATACTGTAGGCGAAGCAAAGGGATACTTTAAAAGCAAAATCAAGCTAAAAACTTAAATCGAAAAACGCAAAACCATAATTTAAAATTCAAAACTTATTTTTTCCCTTGAGAGTCAATATGCTAGAGCCTAGTATTTTTGCTAATTCTTTAGTTTCCATTTTATTAGTCGTACTTCCGTATATAAACATTTTTTTAATTTTAAGTTTTGAACTTTGGATTTGCGCTTTGCGCTTTTCGTTTTAAGTTTACAATAATACACAATACGAAAAAAGTGAGGAGAAAATATTTATGTTTAACTTTTCCAATCAAGAAAAAATTACTATAATATTGTTATTGGTATTGATAATAATTGGCGTAGGAATAGTTTTAAATAAAAGTATTAATAGAGAAGATAATTTTATTGTAAATAGTGCTTCAGATATTACAGAAAATAACCCTGCAATGCAGATAGAAGCTCCATCGGTTATTATTCATATTGCCGGTGCAGTCAAAAACCCCGGAGTGTATCAATTAAAACCAACCGATAGAATTGTTGATGCAGTAAAAATTGCGGGAGGAGCAACCGAAGAAGCCAATCTTGATTTGATAAACCTTGCTGCCCTTATCAAGGATGGACAAAAAATAATTGTTCCTTATAAAATTTATAACGATGCTGGTAAAGAAATCAATACAAATAGGTATAACAATGAGGCAAGTGTGTATTCTTCTTCCGCGGCCTCTACCTCTTCGAAAATTAATATTAACACCGCTAATGCGACAATATTACAGACTTTATCCGGAATTGGACCGGTTCTTTCAGAAAGGATAATAGAATATAGAAATCAGAATGGATTGTTCGGCGTGATCGATGATATAAAAGATGTTTCCGGAATTGGAGAAAAAAAATTCGAAGGAATTAAAGATTTAATTTGTGTCCAATAAAAAACATACCCTCAGATAGTAAATACAATGTTATTAGACCTTTACCAATAATTTTAGCTCTATACATTATAGGAATAATTTATGGTAAATTCATTAGTATTAATCAGGTATTTTTGTTTTCGATTATAATATTGTTAATGTTAATTTCTATTATAAGTTTTGTAAAGCAGTGGAATATTACCACTGCTTTATTATTTTTAATAATATTTTTAATCGGCATATTAAATTATAACCTTAATTCTAATCCTATTGGGACTAACCATATAGCAAATTTTGTAGAAGATAAGAAGTTAACCATTATTTGTACGGTTTTAGACAAAAAATATTCCCCCAATCAAGAGAAAATATCTTTGAAAGTAAAGGCAACACAAATAAAAAAAGAGGATAGCAGTATTAGAACACAAGGCATAATGTTGGTGAATACCTATTTGGGTGATTGTCCGTATGAATACGGAGATGTGCTTAAAATTAAAGGAAAATTAGAAAAACCCATAGAACAAAAGAATTTTGGTGAGTTTAATTATAAATTATATTTAGCCCGGGAAAAGATTTTTACTTACCTTAATATCTGGCAGAAAAAAGACATTCAAAAAATAGGAGAAAGTGATTCGAATCTTTTAGCATCTTTTTCCTTGTCCGCAAGAGATAAAATAAATAAGATTACAAAGCAGACCCTACCTCCGCCATATAATTATCTTCTTATCGGTATGTTATTGGGGGAAAAAAGTTTTATTCCACCTTATTTAAAAGAAATATTTACCGAAGCAGGAATTATGCACATATTAGCAGTTTCTGGTTTGCATGTAGGAATAATCGCGATGGCTTTGCTTATTTTGTTAGGTATGTTGAAATTACCGGAGAAACTCAAGATGCTTACCTTGATATTAATACTAATAATGTATGCTTCTATCACCGGTTTTCGTCCTTCTGTGTTAAGAGCTACCATTATGTTTAGTTTATTAATAGGTGGAAAATTAATTAATAGAGGCAGAAATCTTAATATTTCTCTATTCTTTGCAGCGTTTTTAATCTTATTATCAAATCCTTTGATACTATATGATGCTGGTTTTCTTTTATCCTTTATAGTAACTTTTTCCATTATAAATTTATCACCGATCCTGCAAAAAATATTTTCCAAAATGGCAGTCTGGATTAAAAATCCTTTAGCAGTTTCAACAGCGGCCTGGATTGGAATTTTCCCGCTTTCTGCCTATTTTTTTAGTAAAGTATCGATAATCTCCATTATTTCCAACATATTTATTGTTCCTTTAACCGGGATAGCTGTAATATTAGGATTTGTAACTTTTTTTATCGGATTGGCAAGCATCTCTCTGGCCGGTATAATTGCCAATATAAATTACCTAATATTGAATCTGATAACTTTAATAGCCAAATCATTTTCTTCACTTCCTTTTGCCTTTATTTATGTTGCTCAACCATCAATTATTATAATTATTTTATATTATCTAATGGTATTTTTTATCATTAAAATATTTTATAAAAATACACTATCACAGAAGATA
>DAOUWX010000119.1 GCA_030666935.1 Atribacterota bacterium
CAATATGCTATTAAAAATTGAGAAAAGGTTTTACCCAAAACGGTCTTGCAAGAAAAGCCGATATTCTTTATTCTACTTTGACGAAATTGTAATTTAATGTTGTTAAAAAATCTTCTGTTTAGATTGTTGCAAAAATTGCCAAGACATTAAAAGTAAGCCTGGAGGAATCAATAAAATAAATTTATTAATTATTAAAGTGGGATGTATCCCTAGTAGACTTTCAGTAATTCGACTTCACTCTCCGGGGCAATAATATGAACATAGTTTTGAATATCTTGAAGATGCAGAAATACTTTAGACTTTTCAATTCCAGGTGGTGCATATACCGTAAATAATACATTCTGAATATCAGGTGTTATCTGTGTGCGTTTATCCGGTCCGTATATTATACTGGAGATTATTCCTTGGGAGTCAGATATCATCATATCACCAGAAAGCAATTCTTTTTCCTGCCCATTTAATAGAGTGTATTTTTCTCCCCCGTTTGCTACATCAAGTTTAATAGGAATATCTGCAACATCTAAATTATGTCCTGCAGTCAATAAAAGATTCTTCAGTTCTGCCATAAACATTACTTCAACCAGTGAGGCAATTTTAGGAATTGATTTATTCTTAAAAACAATTGACTCTAATTGTAACATGATATGGTAGGTTTTCTTAAATCTTTTGTAATAGTCATGATAAGTTTTAAGGGGTTCCATACCCCTTAAATCAGCTCTGTTTAAATTGGCAAATTTCTTCCTTAAACTATTTTCTAATTCGAATTTACATCGGTCAAGTCCTTCATGTTGATTAGGATTGCATACATTTTTCATTACTAAAATACCTAATAATGCTTTTGGATAAACCTTTTTAATTTTATCTGATATAATTATCAATCTTACAACCTCGTACCTTAATTAAGAAGCTCCTCATGTCCTATGAGTTTTCAGCTAATAGTTAGCGGATTATTAAGCCGGTACAGCCTCTTTATTTTTTTTTAAATCCTTTATTGAACTTTTCCAACGGGTGCCATATAAATGGTAAATTCCTCAACACCGTCAATTCCAAGAATCTTATCTGCAAACTCCTGATCATAAGCGGCAATGGCACAAGTCCCGGCACCAATTGCTTCACACGCCAGGTAGAGGTTTTGACCAACATGGCCGGCATCAAGGGCTATCACTTTATAAGATGCCTTACCGTATCGCCATTCCATGCGTGCCGGTATGGTGGTCCAAATAAAGGTCACTGCGCTTTTGCCGACAAATGATTGATCAAGAGCGGCCTGGGTTAGCAAGCCCTCAAGGTCTTGGTATTTAACCACTTTGATCAGTTGATGGCTCATCGGTAAATAACGATAAATCGCCTGGGGAATCCCCTCCACCCTGAAAGCTGCAATATAGGTTTCCAAAGCATGTCTGCACCCGGCTGAAGGCACGGTTCTGTAATTTCTAACTGCAGAGCTTTTTCCTCGAAGACCTTGGGTTGCCCATAGAAGAAAAGAAAGTTCTTCGAATTTTATTGCCTCTGTAGTATAAGACCTTCTCGATTTCCTTTGGGCAATCGCAGCCTCAACACTTACTTTATGAATTGATTTCCAATCCCCTGGTTTTATAAGATCTATTCTCCTGTCTTCAGGATTGTAGGGTTTTTCTGCCGGTGGTGGTTTGATGCCTCTGCTCTGGTCTGTGGTGGAAAAATCAATCGTTTTCCGGATACTGTCTTTAAGAAAGCCTCTAAATTTCTCAGGCATAGTAATACTCTCTTTCAATTTTAATTTAATATTTTGGTAATGCATGCGCCCGCACTTATTCGATATAAGACAAGGGGAATATGACAGTCAAAACGTCCCCTTGTCTTACCTTGTCTTATAGGAATAGTCTGGTCATATTGCTGATATAGCATACCCTTTGTTATATTGTAAGAACTGACCCCCAATATCATTCCCTATTCTTATTGAATACGATTACATTCTGGATCATACTCTTCTATGAGTTCCCGTTCCCTTGGTTCGGAATTATAAGTTTCTTCAAAAGCAAAATATTTTATATTCTTTTTCTGTAGACAATAGTTATCAGGGTCCGGATGTTCAGATAATCTCTCATAAAGATTGGCAGATCTACCTACATATACAGGAGTTTTATAGGCATCACCCAACATATAAACACCTTTAGCATTTGGTGTTATATTGATTTCTTCTGGAAATCTATGCCAATATATCATACTTTTTCTCCTTTGATTAAGAATTTAATTTATTTACACTTTTAAAATAAAAGATCATTTGTTTTCATATTAATATCAGTATATACGATTGTCAATTTGTTTAGAAATTGTTTTTTTAAATTCAGGTTGTTGTAAGGTATTGTAAAAATATGCAAAACCTTTTATAATCCACTATTACCGCAATTTTGCTCATTAAAGATCATGCCTTAGTATTTTCCCTTAAACCACTCTGATTTTCCTAGAAAATAAAATTATTGGAGTTAAACCATGAAAAAATTATCTGACCTGGAAAATAAAGCACCTTTCGCTATGTTCGAAACTTTCCAGAAAGATCAATCTTCTGTGGGATATATACTTGCTACTTCACCTTCAACGTCTTTAATAAATCTTCTTTTAGCTCAGTATTTTTTACTTTAGAAAATGGGGTCTCTTTTAATATATTTACAAATTTTCTTCCTAACTTTTTTAGAATCTTTTCCCATATTTCATAATAATTATAGACCCTCTACCCCTACCCCCGAAGGAAAATCATCTGAATTCTTACCAAATATTCGCAGTTTCGGGATTTTTCTGTTTTCTTATCTGATAAAAGTAAAAATAATTACACCCGTAATCACTACAGAAAATATTGAAAAAATTAAGGATCTAACCCAATTTATATCTTCTTCGATCTTTATAGAAATTGCAGTTCCACTAATGATAAATAATACACACAAAATGAGAACTATATTATACAACCACTCAGGTGTTGAATGTATAGCATCAACGATAATCAAAGGATACCAAGGTGCCCAAAATGAATATCCTGTCATCTTCAATGTCGTATCGTATCTGCCTTTACCTCCAAAGAATTTACTCAACACATGGATTATTCCAGCACCTTGAATCCACATTAAAAAAATCAACGGAGTTAAGTAAAAAGCTTCTACAAGATAGTAAATATTGGGGTCAAGTTTAATCCACGGTTCTACAAAAGGCCTATATCCGTTGAAGTACAACCATAAACATCCAATTACATAGATGAGACAATAAATAAGTACACACAACCAACTCGGAGTGACGCGGCCATCATGAATTTCTTTATAAAGAGATTTCGGAGCGTAGAAAGCCCGTGCAAAGTCGTAAAATAGATTTTTCATACTCATCAAGTTGTTTCCTCCTGTATTGTCATTTCACCTAACGTATGTCGATAAAAGAAACTTCCGTAAGGAAATTTTTGTGAAACAATCTTACTGGCATAACCGTTTATCTGCTATTAGGTATAGGCATTATCCCTGAAGTGAGTGAAACGAACATAGGGTCACGAGGGTCGCTAGGAAATTATTTTTTACAAATTATCATAAAGTGTTCACTAATTCCGGCTATGTTAGGATGTGTACAAGTTTTTAAATGTGTTTCCCCTAAAATTTTGTTGTATTTTTTCAATTTATAGACTCTATTATATCTTCTTGGATGAGTTGAAAAAATTCCTTCCAGCCCAACCATTTCTAAAAATTTTGTTTTACCTTCAAATTCTTTTTTTAATTCTTCCGGTGAATAAAAGTGGGCTGGAGCAAAACCATATCCTCCCAAGTAATCTCCTTTTATGGTAAATTTTTTGTAAACATCTGGGGCTTCAAGCATTTCAGGCCATAGATAATTAATTGAATTCATACATACAGCCAGTCTTCCGATTACAGAAACAAAAATTTGAGAATTTTTCTTGGTAACCCTAATTAATTCACTAATTGCTTTTTCTCTCTGTTTTTTATTTACAATATGAGATAACACTCCCCCAAGACAAATCACAACATCAAAAGCGTCATTTTCAAACATGGAAAGTTCATCAATAGAACCTTGTATGATTTGTTCCACTTTGTTTTGAACTTTTTCCTTTTTGATTCGTCTTTTTGCAATTTCTAATAATTCTTGAGTCAAATCGAGTAAAATAATGTTGTGTCCCATTTTCGCTAGTTTAATTGTATACCTTCCAGGACCTCCACCAGCATCTAAAATTAAACTTTTCTTTGGAAGATACTTTTTAAGAAAATACATAGTTGTATCAAATTCTAATCGATGGTATGGATCTCTAGCTAACCTTTTCCATTCTTTTATGCCATATTCTGCATAATATTTTTTAACTAGTTTTTTAGTCATAAGAATAATGTTTGATAAATGTTTTATCTTCCTTTCTAAATTTTTATAAACCCCGAGGAATTACGCCTAAAGTTTTGCGTGTTTGTAAAGCCCCGAAGGGATTTAGCGAAGCGTCGCAAACACGCTGCTATACAATTTTGTATTTTCCTTCAAATCATTTTAATTCTAAATTTTTCCATTTACTCGTAGAATTTATAGCTCCCATAATAACCTGTAAATCCTTATATCCTTCATAAAATGAACTTCTTACTTTTTCCCCTAAACGTATTCCTCTATAAAAATCTTCAAACTCTTCTTTATACCCCTGGTCATCTTCTATTACTTCCTCAAATGTTATTCCCTCTTCGCTTCTCAAAGTAAGTTTATCATTTTCAATCAAGATACTTCCTTCTGAGCCAGAAATTAAAATACAATCTTGTTCATAACCTTTTGAACTATTAAATGTATTAAGCACCCCGTAAATATTTTTATCTGTGCGGAATTGAAAACTCATGGAATCTATTTCCCCAATATTAGGATTCACCCTCCTGGTAAAAGCAATCCCATGATTAATATTACCGAACATATCTCTCAAAGCTGCTATATAATGAATTCCTGCATCAGTAACAAATCCTCCTTTATATTGATGATTTATACGCCACTTTGTTTGAGCATATTTATTGTTCTTTAAGTCAATAAAAACAAATCTATTCCAAAAGACTGCATAAGGCTCTCCAATTTTACCTTGATTTAAATAATTTTTAACCCGGTGAAAGATGGAGCGATAACGGTAATTTTCAGCTACCATCATAACCAGGGAATATTTATCTTCAAAATCTAACATCATTTTAGCTTCTGACAAATTAGCAGCTAAAGGTTTTTCCACTATTACATGTTTACCGGCTTCTAAGGCATCCTTAGTAACCTGACAATTAAGCTGAATAGGAAGAGCTATATCTACAGCTTCTACATCAGCTCTTTGTAGAAGATGGTGATAATCAAGAACATAAGGTACCCCACCCAACATTTTAGAAAAATCTTGGGCTTTTTTTTCAGTATGATTACAAATAGCTGTAATTTTGAATTCATTTTTTAGTTTTTGTAATGCCGGCCAATGTAAACTTTGAGCAGCAATTCCGCAACCAATAATTCCTAACTTCACTTTTTTCATTACAATTTCTCTCCTTGTATTAATGATTTTATATACAATATAATCATCAATATGTAACGGGGGATGGTTTTAGTCACACTTTAACTGTTTTAAGTAAATAAATACATCCTATTTTTTCTATGGCTTAGCTTTCCCTTTTACGAGGCCTTCCTTTGGGACGTATATCTATAATAATAACCTAAAGCCTCAATCATCAGGTTAAGAAACCCCTCAGGTCCCCTAGGTTTTCCGTTAAAAGTGGCGAATTATTGAGCTAGTTCACCTGTTCCTATTTTTTTAGAAATATTTGATTTACGAAATTAATATTTCTAAAATTTAAGTTCATACGCTAGATATGTAACAGTTTCCTTAAAACCCAACCTTTGATATGTGTACTGCCCCCGCTAAACCAGACACAGAAAAGTGTACTTTTTCTTTAATTCTCTTAGAATTGCTCATTATTTTAAGCATTATTATCAGGCTACCTCTTCTTGGTAATAATATTGACGTTCATATTCCATTGGTGACA
>DAOUWX010000148.1 GCA_030666935.1 Atribacterota bacterium
AAGAAATATTTTCCTAATTACATACTCCAAAGCCTGTTGGCTACCATTGCTCTGACTATTATTCTTTATTTTGAAAATATATTTACTAATACCGCAGTTGTAGCTTCTTTGGGAGCGACCACTTTTATTATCTTCGCTATGCCTAAATATGCCACTGCTCAACCCCGGAGGGTCATAGGAGGACATATAACCTGCATCATTGTGGGAATTTTTTGTTTTTATCTCTATTCCCACATACAAAACGAAAACATTTTTTTTCTTTCTCACGAAATGCTTAAAATTCTTATTCCTGCAATCTCCGTAGGATTAGCTATCTTCACTATGGTTATTACTAACACCGAGCATCCTCCTGCCGCTGGTACTGCTTTGGGAATTACAATTCAAGGATGGACTTATTCTGCCATACTGGTTATTCTAACTACTATTCTCCTTTTATCATTATTTAAATATTTACTAAAAGCGTGGCTAAAAGATTTGGTTTGACCTCAATGTTTTTCAAAAAACTACAGCTGATATGCTATAATAAAACAAAAAGGATGAATGGATGATAAAAAATATTTTATTTACTTATAACCAGGTGAGCCAGAAAGAACGTAAAGGACTCTTTAGAGAATGCATCCCCACAGAAGATGTAGATGCTATCCGTCAGGCTTTAATCAAAACTAATAATAATATTTTATCTTTAGACCTTCTTACACCAGAACAATTAGAAGAGTTTATCAGTGAACATCAACCTGTTGATCTGGCTTTTGTTTTAGCAGAAGGATACAAAGATATCCCTCATACCTTTTATAGTGGGCATGGTGCAGCAATGGTCAGGCAACAAATTAACAAATACTATATCCCCTGCGCCCTCTCCGGTATTGAAAGCATGGAAATCTGCCGTAATAAAGACCTTACTTATCTCAAACTCAAGGAAACAAATATCCCGATCCCTGGTTATTTTGTTTTTGATACTCATCTTCGGTTTAATAGAATAAAATTACTTTCCCAGATAGAGAAAATAGGGTTCCCCCTGATGATAAAACCAGCTGGCGGAGGAGATAGTATAGGTATTACTCCTAAATCTGTGGTGCACAATCTGCAAGAACTAAAAAATAGGTTTATCGGCCTAAAAAAAGAACTGGGCCCTGAAAAAGTAATCATCGAAAAATATTTACCCGGAAGAGAATATACTGTTGGAGTCCTGGGCAGTAAAGCTAAAAAATACATTTTACCCATTATTGCTTTCCCTAAAGACCATGGCATCAGATATACTTCCACTAAAAATAAAGAATATAAAATGAGGGAAAAATTTGAAATAATCTATCGGGATGATGAAAGATTTAAAAAACTTGCCCAAATAGCAATAAATACCTTTGATGCCGTGGGAGCCAGTGATGCTATCAGAATTGACTTTATGGAAGACGAATCAGGAAAAACCTACGTTATAGATGTAAACGGTACACCTGCTTTATCTTTAACTGGTTCCTTAACCTTTATGGCAAGTAAAATAGGGTTAACCCATAGCCAATTAATTAGGCTGATTTTTTATGAAAGTATCGTCCGATATAATTTAGCCCCCACCTATCTTCTGGAAGATATTATATCCAAAATTCAAGCTAAACTTGCAACCTATTATGCCGATAAAGATGATAAAGATACGGAAATAGTTTTAACTTAAATAGCTCTTTCTTGTACAAAAAGAGGTAGCACAAACTACCTCTTTTTGTTTTTTAAAATTTTCCTCTATCTCTATCTATTCCTTATTTTACTTTAGATTCTAAGTCGATCATCTTCCTTTTTAAAGCAATCCCTTCTTTTCCAGAAAATCCTCCTAAACCACCGTCGCTTTTTATTACCCGATGACAGGGGATAATTAAGGGTAAAGGATTATATCTCATGGTGTTTCCCACTGCCCGACATGCCCGAGGATAACCGGCTGCTTCTGCTGCCTCTTTATAGGACCTGGTTTCACCATAAGAAATTTTCTTAACCATCTGTAAAACTTTCCTCTGAAAATTCGTATAATTATCTAAATTTAACTGGTAATCTATGAAATCAACTTTTTTGCCGGTAAAATATTCTTTAACTTTTTTAATTAAACTTTCCCATCCCTTATTATCTTCGAAAAGATTATTACATTTTAACTCTTTTCTCATTCTAAAAAGAACATCTTTTTTTCTCTCTTCCGGCAAAACAAAAATCCGCAAGCCTTTTCGGTCAACTACAAACCCTGCCCATCCCCAGGCAGTCAAAAAAATAGCATATTTAAAAATATTTTCCAACATATATTTTCTCCTCTTTTGTTTTGTTAATGCTTTTATTATATAATTTAAATTAGTCGTTAGTTTCAAATATAATTTTTCAGTTATCATTATACAGCTAAAAACTTAAAACAAAAAGCGAAAAACCATAATTCAAAACTCAAAACTTTTTCTCTCAATATTAAATTTTAAGTTTTAATTTTTACTTCTTTATCTTTTTGTTTTTGCTATATAGTATACGAGATAAAAAAGATGAACTCAATATAAAAAACAATATATTTAAATTTTAAATTTTGAGCTATGGCTTTACGTTTTGCGCTTTTCGTTTTTCGCTATATACTATACACGAATTAGGGCTTAGAGAAAAAGGAAATTCCTATACAATAAACTTAAAAATCAGGATAGAATCAATTATGCTAAAAAAAGTAAATGTCTTGCTGCTGGCAGGTGGAAAAAGCAAAATAAGCATGAGAAAATTTACCGGAAAAGAAAATAAAGCTTTAATTGAAATAGGTCCTTACCACAAACCTATGATACTTTATATTATAGAAGCTCTAAAAAAATCAAAATATACTGATAAAATTATAGTAGCAGGGCCAGAAGAGGTGCAAAAATTAGTAAAAGATCTGGTATATTTAACCATTTTCGATGGTCAAAGCATTTTTAATACTTTGAAATCAGGAATTTTGCCCTTCAAAAAAGACCCATTAGTATTCACTTCAACTTGTGATGCCCCTTTAATAACCGAAAAACATATCAATTATTTTATAGAAGAGTCTTACAGGTTACCAGGTTTTGATATTTATTATCCTATAATTGATAAGGAAACCTATCAGAAATCTTATCCTTCTTCAGATTTAAAGAGGGTTTATGCCAATCTTATTGAGGGGACCTTTACCGGAGGAAATATTCTTTTAATAAATCCTCGGATTATCACTGATTTCGGAGAGATAATTAACGATTTTATCTATTTTAGGAAACACCCTTTGAAAATGGTTCGACTTTTAGGGGCTCAAATTACCATGAAATACTTACGAAAATATCTATCTATCCAGGACCTGGAAAAGAGAGTCCCCGAATTGTTAGGGGGTTATAAAGGGAAAGCAATTCTCTCTCCTCCAGAAATTGCTCTGGATATCGATAAACCCAGGCACTTAAAAGCTCTTTGGCACAATTATTAAATCTTACTCTTTACCCCATACATACGGCCGCCATTTTTACCGGTAAGAAGATAGGAAGTAATAAAGACTTTACCATCATGTTCTAAAGCGACATCCCTTACTTTGGGAAAATAATTTCTTTCACATATTACCTTGAGAATCTGAACTTCTCCATCTTTGCCATAACCTACATTTCGGGTAACTCCGAATCCCTCATCCCGAAGCTTCTCTTCGATTCCCTGCCATTTATCTTTGGAAATAATACCAATAGAAATTATCTCTTTAGAGATCTTTTCAGATATATATATTCCAACCATATTTCCGGTGGCAAAACCTGCACAATAGGCAACAACATTAAGCCAATTCCCAATATCCTGTATCACTTTGCTTACTATGAGAATAAAAATTAAAACCTCAAAAAAACCGAGTACACCGGCGATAAGCTTTTTTCTTCTAACTATCATCTGAACTCTAAAAGTTCCCATAGCTACATCCAAAATTCTCGATAAAAAAATAATTCCTGCCCCCAGATAGATATTGCTACTCATAACTTTATCAATCATATCCATTATTATTTCCATAGTCTTTTCCCTCTTTTCCTCTTTATGTTTATTCTAATATTTTATTTATTTTATTTTACTTTAAAATCACTGGCAATTATAGTACAGAAAAATTGATTATGCAATAGCTCTTTTAAAATTTTTTAATTTTATTTTATGATATTATGAAGCATAAATTATGAAAGAACTGGAATCCAGAAATCAGAATTCAGGAGCCAGGAGTCAAATTCGTATCTCATACTTTAGCGTAGGGCGTACAGAATATTAGTTATCCAGTTACCCAGTTTACCAGTTAGCCAGTTTACAAGTTAAAATACGGGTTACAAGTTGCAGGTTGCGGGTTACAAGTTTGAAAAAACCTTTACAGTGAACCGAAACCTAAAAAACTATAAACTATAAACCCGTTTTATACTAACGACTAAACAAAAAAGAAGGATTTTCTCTTAAAATGTCGAATAATAAATAAGGGTAAGGAGAAATCAAACAGAATTTTCCTCAAATAAGAGGTAATAAAAAATGTTAGAAAATTATTTCGAAAAAGGAGATAGAGCTCTATCCACATATGAGGCTTATGGAAGAAACCCGATAATATTTAATAGAGTTATTGAAAATTATAAAAAGGGTTTAAAATTACACCCTAAAAATATTCTTTATCACTATCGCCTGGGTTATGCCTATCATCTAATGAGAAGATTAATGGAGGCAAGTAGTGAATACGAAAAAGTTCTAAAATTAGACCCTCCTTGTCTGGCCTCAGAAACTGATTTAAAATTGGCATCTAAATACGCTCCCAGATTATTTGTAAATCTTAAAGAATTTTTCAAACTAAAAGATTTGGTAGCAGTAATCCACCCAAAAAAAGCAATTATTGCCTATAATCTTTTCTGGGAAGATGATATAGATTATCCGGGAGATAATGACCCTTCAGATCACGAGGTGGTATGGATAGAGTATAATAAAAACAAAAGTAAAGTAACCGGAGTATATACTTATTTTCATCAAGCTATCCTCTTCACTGAAGAAGCGGTTAAAGATGCCGATCTCCGCGACCGAAGGGCAAGGATAAATGTCCAATGGGGCGAACACGGGTCACTGCCTTTGGGATGGGAGAAATTACATCCGGAAGCAATCTTTGAAAAGATTGGTAAAAGAATCAAAATAAA